>DAHXOV010000095.1 GCA_027364695.1 bacterium | reverse complement strand
GCATATATGGCTCAACCAGGTGGCGATAAAATAGGCAGAAGAAGAATTGACACACATATCCTTGGTTTGCAAAAATTAGGAACTAAGTTTTACTATGATGAAAAATCAGATGTGTTTGTAGGTATTGCAAATGGGCTCAGGGGGTGCTATCTGCTATTAGACGAGGCATCCGTTACAGGTACAGCTAACATTATTATGACAGCCGTGTTATCAGAAGGGATTACTAGCATATACAATGCTGCCTGCGAGCCCTATATTCAACAACTCTGCAAGATGCTTGTTTCAATGGGCGCTAAAATTTCAGGTATTGGATCTAATCTTCTCATGATAGAAGGCGTCTCTTCGCTCAAAGGCACAGAGCATCGCTTGCTTCCTGATATGATTGAAATTGGCTCATTTATTGGACTTGCAGCCATCACACCATCTGAAATTACAATCAAAGGTGTGTCTTACGAAAATTTAGGACAAATACCTTATGTTTTTCAACGGCTTGGCATAAGAATGGAAAGAAGAGGTGATGATATTTATATGAGCGGAAATGAACACTATCAAATAGATACTTATTTAGATGGATCTGTTCTTACGATTTATGACAATATATGGCCTGGCTTTACACCGGATTTAATAAGCATTGCATTAGTAGCAGCCATCCAAGCCGAAGGCACGGTTTTAATTCATCAAAAAATGTTTGAAAGCAGATTATTTTTTGTAGATAGACTAATAGAAATGGGTGCACAAATTATACTATGCGACCCTCACAGGGCTGTAATCATTGGATTAAACAGAAAACACCAACTCAGAGGGATACCAATGGCTTCGCCCGACATAAGAGCAGGTGTAGCATTACTCATTGCTGCTCTTTCTGCCAAAGGTAAAAGCATTATATACAATATCCATCAAATAGACAGAGGATATCAATTTATTGACAAACGGCTACAAGCACTTGGAGCAGAAATTATTAGAAAATAATCTTATGATTTTCAATTCGTAAAAAGTAAAAAATTGAAAAAAACAATACTTCTCATCGGCATCTCATTTCAGATCATTCACTCACAAACCCAAGTAGCCCAAGGTATTAACCCTGGCTACAAAGCGATGGAAATTGCTTTACCCAATCCAAAAGACAGCATTATTAAATTAAGCAGTTTGAATGGATATTATGTATTAGTAGATTTTTGGGCAAGTTGGTGCGCTCCTTGTAGAATGCAAAATCCGCAAATAGTAGAGTTGTATCATACATTCAAAAATGCTCAGTTCAAGGATGCTAAAGGATTTGTTATTTATAGTGTATCTTTAGATAATTCTAAAAAAAGTTGGGAAAAAGCCATTGCTATAGATAATTTAAAATGGCCTTATCATGTCAGCGACCTCAGAGGCTGGAACTCATTGGCAGCCCTTACTTATCAGGTCAATTCTATTCCGCACAATATTCTTATTGACCCTAATGGTATGATTATTGGAAGACAATTATCTATTCAGCAAATAGTTAAGATATTAAACTCAAAAAACAGTAAATGAAAAAATTATTATTATTATTTTTATTACTTATTACACAGCTATTAGCCGCCCAAGTCTCTCCTAATAAAATAACACTGAAAATAGGTGATAAAGCACCGCCATTGGTACTTATGGGAAGTGATAATTCTATTGAGGGTTATAATTTTCCTTTAAATGATAAGGTATATCTCATTCATTTCTGGTCATCTGGTTATTCTTTATCAAAAAAATTCTTGCCTCGTCTTATCAATTTATATCAAAGATATAGTTCTCTGCCTTACAGAAACATAGATGGTTTTGATGTTATCACGATAGCTGTGCAGAGTGATAAAATAGCATGGAAACAAGACATTGAACAATACAACTTGAGTGGAATTACCAATCTAATTGCTCAAAGGGGGTTTAATGATGCCAGTATTAAAAACTGGGGTGTAGAATATTTACCTCATACAGTATTAGTCAATGAGCAGGGTATTATTGTAATGATTAATCCTAGTATGTTACAAATAGAACAGTATTTGGACGATGCCCGCAACTTCCCTCCTAACAGAAAAGATCTGAGAGGCAGATTACTAATGAATACCAATTTGTCCAATGGCATTCCATCTCATCATGTATATTTATTGAATGTTTTTGGAGATACTTTACAAAAAACAAAAAGTAATGAAAAAGGTATATTTACTTTCTCAGAAATAAAACTTTTAAATGATTTTATTTTCAGATTTGATACAACGCAAAATCAAATTAAATATCTCAAAGAAATTTATCTGGCAGATGCTAACGATGTAATACTGCCTCCTGTCAACAAAAAAAGTAATAATTTATTGGATGTACAAATAAGCGGAAAGGAAACACAAAAATTTTTCGCTTCAGAAAGAAAATCCAATGCTATTCAGTTTGTCTCTAAAATAAAATTCAAAGCCAACACTTCTCAAATAGAGCCCTCATCTGCTAAAGAATTAGATAAAATAGTGGATATTATGAAGAAACAGTCTGATCTTACTTTAGAAGTTGTTTGTCACACGGATAGCAAATTAGAGGATGATCAAAGTTTAAAAATTACACAAGCACAAGCCGATGCTATTAAAAATTATTTAGTATCAAAAGGCATAGCTGGCGGCAGAATATCGGCTATGGGTATGGGCGAAAAAGAAATATTGAACAGGTGTAAAAACAAAATACCTTGTTCTGATTCAGAACACGCAGAAAACAGAAGAGCCGAGTTTAAATTTTATAGATAAAAATATTTCAAATAGTGGGATAATGTATCAGACGTTTTGTTTCATAATAAGGATAAGGAAAATAATCATGTAAGTTGTAAATCAACGACTCATTAAAATATTTGCCCATTTCTGTTTCCAGCGATTTTAATTCACCTCCCTTTAAATACAATATGCCATTAGGTAAAGTATGACGATGTTTATTCTTTATTTTTCCATGGCAAATTTTCAGGAAATCAAGAAAATTTGCCACTGCACGGCTTACTACAAAGTCAAATTTTTTTTTAATCTGCTCTGCTCTGCTATGCAGTATGACCACATTGTTAAGTTGTAAAACTTTTTTAATTTCATTAAGGACATTTATTTTTTTTTGAACACTGTCATTCAAATAAAACTGTGTTTCAGGAAATAAAATAGCCAATGGTATTCCTGGAAATCCTCCACCGGTACCTACATCTAAAATCTCTGCATCTTTATTAAAGTTAATTATTTTGGCTATTGATAAAGAATGTAAAACATGATGCAAGTACAAATGTTCTATGTCTTTTCTGGAAATTAAATTAATTCTCTCATTCCAATACATATACACCTCATGCAGTTGTTCTATTTGTTTTTTTTGCTGTGCATTTATATTTGAAAAGTGATGAAAAATAATTTGTAACTCTTTCTGAAATACATTCATAGCTTAATCATCTCTTTTAATAGAAACAATAATATTATACATTATTTTTCTTGCTCTGAATAGTTCTGCTTTGACATTGTTAGTGGTTGTATCCAACTCTTTTGCGATTTCTTCACAAGACATATCCTGATAATAATACATTTCAATAACTCTCTTATATCGCGGAGAAAGTTTTTCTACAATAAACCGGATAAAAGTAATTTTTTCCTGCTTTAATAAATCCTGAATAGGATCGTCATTAGGTGATACAAGCTGGCCTGCAAAAGTAGAAGGAGTGTCTTCATTCATAAATTCGTCAATAGACGATGTGTTTAAATTCTTTCTGTTCCGCAAATAATCTATCGCCTTATTGATGCCCATTCTAAATAACCAGGTACTAAATGCGAACTTGGGATTGTATTCATTTAATTTCAAAAAAGCTTTGGCAAATGTTTCTATTACAATATCCTCTGCTGCATCTCTGAATTTAACTACTTTAAATACAGTGGCATACAATGAATGCTTATATTTTTTTAGTATAATTTCATACGCCGACCGATCTCCTGCTATTGCATTTTTAATAAGGATACAATCCTCCTGAGCTTTTGGACTCAGATGAGAAAAATCTTCTTTTTTATTCTCTTTATCTTTAGACATTAAAGTTTCTTAATTTTTTTATGTAAAACAATGTAAAAATACGAAATAATTATGCAGGGCTCTAAAATAAACGCTGTGAAATGCAAGCCTTTTTCATCCAACTTTTTGCAGGCATGATACATGATAATACTTTGAAAAATACTTTTAAACAAAACCGTAAGTAAAATATATTGCCATAACATTGAGAAAAAGATAATAGAGAGAAAAACAACTAAATGGAAAAAACCAATAAAAAAAAATATCCAGCCCAGCATCCATTTGTGCTTATTCTTATACAAAGGAGCAGTATTAAAATGCCTTGCTTTTTGAAGCAGCCAATGTTTGAATATTAAAGAGGAGTCTGATATTGTAAAAGCATCCGGGTTTATACATACAGCAGTATTTGAAGAGGTCGCTGTTTCATTGACAAACAAATCATCATCTCCTGAGTTGATGTGATAATGGTTAGCAAAACCCTTATTTTTGAAAAACAATGATTTGGTATATGCCAAGTTCCTTCCTACACCCATGTATGGGTTGCCTTTGATAGCAGAAGATAAATACTGAAGAGCAATAGTAATGGTATCGTATCTGATAAGTTTGTTCAAAAAAGATGGGTGTTGTTGATATTTCCCATAAGCCAATACTATTTCTTTATGATCATCAAAATGACCTGCCATTATTTTCAACCATTGATCAGAGGCTGGTTTGCAATCTGCATCTGTAAAAATAAAATGTTCATTTTTAGCATGCTTAATTCCAATAAACAGTGCCATTTTTTTTCCGTGTTTGTAATTATCACTTTCAGGTATATTTATTTTTTTCAATCTATTGGGGTATTGTTGAATATATTTATCTATCACGGCTTCTGTGTTATCTGCTGAACAGTCATTCACTATTATTACTTCGTAGTCAGGATAATCTTGCTGTAAAACATAAAGCAAATTGTCATTCAAATTTTCCTCTTCATTCTTGGCACAAATAATTACAGACACAGGGATATTTTTTTCACTCCATTTATCTTTATACAAAATAGCAGGCAAGTAAAATTTCAAATAAGTAAAAATGATAAATAATAAAGACAGTGTAAGCATTATTAACACTATCCATTCTATATGATTGCCTGGTATGTACCAAAAATTTTTCATATTAAATTTTATTCATGTATCGCTGGTTGCAATAGGCAAAATCATTGTAAATACGCATAATCTGCAAGGTATTCAAATGATGGCATTAACTTTCCATTTTTACAAATGGTAGCTCTTTCTATGATATTATCTGAATCTTCACCAATAAGGTATGGAAGCACCCTTTCTTGCAAGTCCTTGGCAAATCCGTCACTGGCATCTCGGGGAAGTTCTGTAGGCAAATTATCTACCGCCATAATTAAAACACAGTCTTTTTTAAAAGGTAAATCCTCCTGAAGTGTATGTATATTAAATCCGTAAAATGGATTTTCTACCGAACTAGCGCGCACAGTAGTGGGTACAGAACCATTGATGTCACAAGTAATATCTGCAATCACGCTGATCTTAAAGTTGGGCGACTGAATATCTTCTATAGAAAACATTTTTGGTGCACGAGGATCCCAATAATGAGCAGATATGTATATATCAGCATGTTTTGTAAAGGGTGGAAATTTAGATACAAAATGTTCAGGGTGCTGAAAAAAATCATTGAGATCAAAATTATGATCGTCTTTTCTCTCCACATAATCACGGGGAGTAAGTTGAGTATAAACGGGCTCTCTATAATTAGTCATCAAAAATTCTTCAGGTGTAACTCTGCGGATGTGTAATACGCTCAGTGTTTCTATCACTCCATTGGCCACCCTGCCACTGCCAGTCATCACCATTTTGATATTTGGTAATTTAATTCTTTTCAACTCTTCTTCCATTTCTGCTCTGTCTCTACACAAATAAGCAGGCTTCAGCCGAAACAAATCATATTTTAAACCATATCCTCTAACAGCGTTATATGCCCCTACGATACCTGCATACCAGCCAAATCCAATAATTCTATTATGGTTTTTATCAGTCAGTGTTTCATAGTCAATCATTGTCACCTTCTTGTCTATCAATGTTTGCATCAACTTACGATTATGTCCTTGCTTTTTAATGACGTGAGCAAAAAAGAAATAAATTTTATCAGGGATCAACTTATCTATGGGCACTTCTTTTACTCCCATCAAAATATCGCAATCAGATAAGTTCTCTTGTAAAGGGATACCAAAACTTGTATATTCTTCATTGGTATAGCATCTTATATCGCTCGGCTGAACAACAATAGATAAATGAGGATATTCTTTCACCAACTCAGCGCATGTCAAAGGTGTGAGTGGCACACGCTTATCTATAGGTCTTTTTTCTTCTCTTAAAACACTAATTTTTATTTTTTTCATATCCGCTTTTTTACCAATTGTATTATTTTAATTAGGTTTGCAAATGTAATGTTAAAAAAGGTAATTTTTATTTTTTTTATTTTGTCTATCAAACAAATAAATTTTGCACAAACCATTGATATTTCATCAAAAAAATACGCTGTAAATGAGATAAACAAAGACATTCATATATTAAAGCAAATGTTATTAAATACACATCCATCCATTGGATTTTACCATAGTGATGAATGGTATAAAAATTATTTTGATACAGCCTTAAACATTCATAAAGAGCTAACAGAGAAAGAATTAAGATTTTTATTGAAAAGAAAATTAAATATCTTGCATTGTGGTCATACAGGTATTTTAGCATCAAGACGATATTCAAAATACTTAAGTAAAAAAACATTTAAGACCATTCCATATTACATAGCCTATTTTCCACCCTACTTAATTAATATAAAAGGAATAGAAAAGAAAGACACTTTATTATCTCCATACGATACCATCATAAAAATAAACCATACTCTTATTTCTGATATTGCAAAAGAATTTGCGCAGTATTTATATGTAGATGGAGCTGCTGAAACAGCACAGCAGGAAATGCTCCAAAAGAATTTAATTTTCTATTATTCTGCTTTTTATGACCAGGATAGTTTTTTAATCACAAAAATACATAAGCAAACAACTGCCGATGTTTACATAAAAGCACAAACATTTAAACACTTGAATAATGAATTATGGGATACCAAAAGCGACACGTTGATGAAAAAATATGGAGGAAAATTTTACGCAGGGACTTATCTTGACAATAAAAAAAATATCTACTACATGAAAATTAAAGTATTCTCAGGAATAAGTATGAAAAAATTTTTTAGACAAACATTTAGAAAATTAAATAAACATAATACTCAGGTTTTAATCCTTGATTTAAGAAACAACCCAGGAGGAAAAATTTCACAATGTCTGAATTTACTGTCTTATTTGCTTCCTGTGGACGATAGTTTATTTTATGAAAGTCGTATTCATCAGCTTCAATACAAAAAATATTTGTCCAAAAAATTAGAATTTAAAATCATTCGTTTATTTATGAAAATAAATAAACATAAAAATAATGGCAGATACGTAGATAAAATTAAAAGAAAAAAGAACTATCACTACCATGGTCAGTTGTACATAATTACCAACTGTAATACTTTTTCCGCAGCCAACCTTACAAC
>DAHXOV010000236.1 GCA_027364695.1 bacterium | reverse complement strand
GGCATATACTCTGAATATGCTAAAGTCGGCAGTGTGGCGGGGCCACTCCCAGTTGTCAGTATCGCCACCAAACTTACCTAAACTTTCTGATGGAGTGCCTGCTAATCTGACGTCTTTGTATCTTTTGTACACAAATAGAATGTATTGATTACCAGAGAACATAGGTATGACACGCGCTTCGCAATTGTATTTTTTTTCTTCTTCGGAGAGTTCGTTGTTGGCGATGGTATTGAGAATTTTCGGAAGCATTTGTGTGATTTTGGTCTCATCAACATTTTTCAGTTCTGCATTGACTTTATCTGTAAGATCGTTTATTCGTTCTAAAAATTGTACAGTGAGCCCTGGTACATGTATTTCTTCATTGGTATTTTTTGCCCAAAAGCCGTTTTTTAGATAGTTGTGTTCTACGGTGCTTACTTTTGCAATGGCATCGTAGCCGCAGTGGTGATTGGTAAATATGAGTCCTTTGTTACTGACAATTTCGCCTGTGCATCCGCCGCCGAATATGATGATGGCATCTTTTAATGATGCTTTATTGGCACTGAATATTTGCTCTTTGGTGAGTTTTAATCCTTTTTTTACCATTTCTTGATATGTTTTTTCGCCAATTAGGAAGGGTAGCCACATTCCTTCATCGGCAAACAATATAGAGGAGGAAATACAAATGAGGAAAGCGGTACTGAGGGAGAGTGCTATTTTTTTCATATCAATTTTTTTGCTGGCACAAATAAACAATAAATAATGGAAAATAGAATATAAATTTTAGATGAATCAGTCATTTTGAGGGATGAATAAATGTTTTTGTATAAAAAATTACAGATACTATTTAATTTTTTATCCTTTATTTCGTAGGTTCATAAATACGACGATTGATGAATGGAATATAGAAATAGTAATGATAAATAATCTTTTGCAAAGGATTGAAATATGAAAAAATTAGCAGGTGAGTTATGTAATGTAGAGCCAAATCAGGATGGAGAGGAGAGCTATAGGGGATACACCTAATATAAAAAGTAAAAAATGAAAAGAAAAAAGATTGAGACATAGGCAAGAAGGAATAAGGGTTTTTGGGCTATTGAAGTAGTGGGAAGATTTTTTATGTGGTGGTTAATTTGCTTTATATTTTGTGTATGATAAATAATTTAATTTTATTATATTTGCCACAAAAAAATTGTTGTATGAAAAAAATGAAGTATATTTTTATTTTTATGATGTTTTTTGAGATTACTTTTTCGCAGGTGAGAATCAATGAGGTGATGGTTTCTAATTTGACAGGAACTACAGATTATTATGGTATGAGAAGTGATTGGGTGGAGTTGTATAATGCAGGGACCTTGCCTATTAATTTGAATGGTTACTATTTGAGTAATACCTCATCCAATTTATTTATGTATCCATTGCCTAATGTTACGGTTCAGCCGGATAGTTTTTTGATTATATGGTTGACAGGCAGGGATATCAAAGCACTGAATGGTGAGTACCATGCTAATTTTACGATTGAGCAGTGCATGAATCAGTGGATTATTTTATCTTTGGCAGGCGTGGTGAAAGATTCTATGGTGATTAGAAAAACGATGGCGAATCATTCAAGAGGTAAATATCCCG
>DAHXOV010000066.1 GCA_027364695.1 bacterium | reverse complement strand
GTACAAGCGGTATCGTCCTTTTTGTTATATTCATCGGTGGCTCTGTCATAAGTTCCTTTCATACTATTAATAAGCGTTTCGTAAGTAGCTCTTCTACGAGGGGATATAAAATTTTCTATTTTGTAAAAATCCTGCTTTATTTTTTCGGCAGAGGTATTTTTCATTTTTTCAAAAAACTCTAATCCGTAGCTTACTCTTTGTTGATGAGGTTCTTGGCTGGTCATTTGATAATTAATTTGTCTTTCCAACTCGGATCTAAAATTGCCTTGTGGGGCCAAATGATGATCTATCTTAAATAATGTAATTGCCACAATGTCCCAGCAAAAAGAATCCCATCTTTTGGAATAAAAATAATGGATATAATTTTTTGCTTCGTCTATTATCTTGATCAAACTATCATACAATTCCTGCAATTGTGCCTCTTCATGTTTTTTAATTTTAGGTTCATGTATTCTTTTTGCTTTGAATTTTTCTATAAACTCATCATCGTAACTATCTGCATAAGTACATATTTCATACAATATATCCCATATTTTATATGGGTCGCATGTTTCAATAGGACATTCATATTGAAAATACAGTTGATTGTTTTTCAAAAAAATGTTGGCAAGATTTAATGGAGAAAAATTGATTTGGGCTATTTGTCTGAGTAAAGGTACAGTACTCTCTTCGGGTAGTTCTAAAAAACTGGCTTCTACCAAAAAGTTTTTATCTGTAACTTTTATTTTCATATTGATTGAACCATGAGGGAATTCAAAGTATGTTTTATCTGTACTCCCATATTTTTCAAACATTTCGGGATTGGCATATCTTAATAAACCGACAGTACTTTCTTTAAAATTTTTATTATCAAAAAAATTAAGTACTGTTTGCCAATACTCTACATCTACGGGGCTTTTATTGGTTTGTGTTGTGTTTAAATAATAATTTAACGATGTATTCATTTTTTATTTTTTGGTGTATTGATTACAAAAGTAAGGAATTTGCTCTTATATGGTTACAAATTTATTGATAAAATCCTATGCTGTACATTTAAATTTTTTCTACTTTTATAATATTAACGGGGCAGTTTCGGGCTGCTTCCCTATTGGGTTCATACTCATGTTCGTGTACGATAACAGAATAAACACCCTTTTTTTCTTTTGCTCCTAATAAAACACTTTTCCCGTCTTTTTTTGACATACGCCATCTGTATTCAGCGGCTTCTATACAAGCATTACAACCTATACACTTTTGTCTGTAATGAATTATTCTGATTTGCTTTGTCATTGGAGTTTGAACAGTTTACTTCTATGCGTCTATCCACTTATACAACTTGTCATCAACCCTTATTTTCTCAGGTACTTTGATTGAAAAAACAGCGCCCTTTTTGACTTCTTCTACAGTGATATCATTGACTCGCATTTCTTCTATTTTAGTTTTAATGAAACCAGTTTTTGGGCCTGTGATGATAATCTCATCTCCTTTTTTTAAGGAATGTGTTTCTATTTTAAATTCTCCTACTTGTATCTTATCAAAATATCTTTTACCCACACCTAAGTACAGTTTCTTTTTAGTTGCATTAGAGCCATGCTCTTTGCTCCATTCACCTATTTTTCTTCCTAAATAATAGCCATCCCAAAAACCACGATTAAAAACAGCAGATAATCTCTTTTTCCATGCTTCAATCTTTTCTTGGGTATAAGTACCTGCATAAATGCTATCTATTGCTTCTCTATAACATTGTGTTGTTTCATACACATAATCAGCAGACCTTCCTCTCCCTTCTATTTTCAATACACTTACTCCTGCTTCTATAATTTTATCTAAGAAATCTATGGTAACCAAGTCCTTGGCAGACATAATATATTCATTATCTATTTCTAATTCATAACCTTCTTCTTTATCTGTTACAATATAACTTCTTCTGCAATTCTGAATACATGCTCCTCTGTTGGCTGAAGCATTGTGAGAATGCAAGCTCAAATAACACTTTCCCGAAACAGCCATGCATAAAGCGCCGTGTCCAAATATTTCTATTTTTATTAAATTTCCTGATGGTCCTGTAATTTCTCTCCTTTCCATTTCCTTTACAATATCTGCCACTTGTTTTAAACTTAATTCTCTTGAAAGCACCATTACATCTGCAAAAGCAGAATAGAATTCCACTGATTCTATATTGGTGATATTACATTGGGTGGAAATATGAACGGGGATGCTGATTTTTCTACAATAACTCAATACAGCATTGTCTGATGCAATGATAGCATGGATACCGCTTTCTTTTGCAGCATTTACAATTTCCCGCATCAATCTTAAATCGTGGTCGTACAAAATAGTATTTAGTGTAATGTATGCTTTAATACTGTTTTCTTTTGCTATTTGTGCAATTTCTTTAAGATCATCCAGATTAAAATTGATAGAAGATCTTGCTCGCATGTTCAATTGCTCCACTCCAAAATAAACAGCATTACATCCTGCTTTAATAGCTGCCATGAGCGATTCAAAATTTCCTGCTGGTGACATGAGTTCTATTCTTTCCATCCAAATTGTTTTCTTTTGGCAAATTTACTGATTTCTTTGATAATGAGAATATCATAAGTTGGCTTGGTTTAACAGGCAGATTGTAAGAATGAACCCAAGCAGAAATTTTTTATACTATAGATATTTATTATTACTTTTGCAGCCAAATCAGAGGGTTCCGTAGCTTAACTGGATAGAGCATCTGACTACGGATCAGAAGGTTGGGGGTTCGACTCCCTCCGGAACCACAAATGTCAGGAAGAAACAGGCGTGTTGATAAGTGACTGGTTGTTAGAAGTTGTATGAATCAGATGTTTTTCTCTCTGGAGGTATTTTAAGTAAGCATTTAGAAATATAGCTATTAAAATAATAGCAAGCCCAAGATAAAAACTCCAATTCAAAATTTTATTCTCTTTGTAAATAATGATGGCTAAAGTGATCCCATAAATACTTTCTAAATTCACGGTAAGATTGATGGTGTAAGGGCTAATATGTTTGGTCAGATCAATGGCTATGATGAAAGGAACAGTAGTACATATATAAGATAATAAACTGATTCCTATCCAATTATGACTATCTACTGTAAAAAAATGAGCATTAAAATTTCCTGATAAATACAAGAAGATGCTGAGTACTATCCACCCAAAAAACAATTCGTAAGTAGAGATTTGTACAGCAGATGTTTCTTTTGCAAGCAAACTATTTAATACAGAAAAAACAGAAGAGGATAAAGCAGCCAATAAGCCTAATATCAAGCCCCATTTGTATTCTAAAGACAAAGAAAAAATAATGGAAATACCCATCATTACTAATAAACCAAGGAGCACTTCGTATATCAATACTTTTCTTTTGTAGAATAAAGGTTCTATGAGAGATGTAAATAAAGTGGCGGACGAAAAGGCAGCCATTGTAATAGAAATATTGGATACTTTGATAGCCCCATAAAAGCATACCCAGTGAAACGCGATGAGTGCGCCAATGATGAGCATTTTTACCAAATGTTTTTTTTGTGGTATCAATGTTGTCTTTTTGTTGAACGTAAGGAATAGAAACATAGCGGGTACAATCATACTAAGCCGCCACCATACCAGTTGCCACACATCCAGTGTAATAAATTTACCTAATACAGGCGTAAATCCCCATATTAAAACAATGATATGA
>DAHXOV010000061.1 GCA_027364695.1 bacterium | reverse complement strand
CAATTACAAGCAATTAAAATTGGAATTGCAGAGGATACAATATAAGTCGGCAGACAGACCTTACCCATTTCAAACACAATCAGATACGGAAGTGATATTAGCTGCATATTACAGATGGGGTAAAGATTGTGTAAAAAATTTAGATGGAATGTTTGCGTTTGCTATTTATGACTCACAAAACAAATCATTATTTATAGCCAGAGACAGACAAGGTAAAAAACCATTGTATTATATTTACAATGCGGATACTTTTGCTTTTGCCTCTGAAATCAGGGCATTGATGCATTCAGGATTGTCTTCAAAAATACTGGACTTAGGGCAAACCTATGATTATTTTCAGTATCAAACAACATTTACACCTAATACTTTCATTCAGGATATTCAAATATTAGAATCTGCATCTACTCTGAGTATCAATATCAATCCTCAGAATAAGTTAGAAATAAAAAAAAACAGATATTGGATTCCTGTTGAGAAAACCTTGCGGTCAAAAGATATTAGTTATGAAGAAACTAAAACAAAAGTGCGTCAATTGTTATTTTCATCGGTAGAAAAAAGATTGGTAAGTGATGTTCCACTAGGCGCCTTTCTATCAGGAGGTATTGATTCGTCTGCTATTGTAGGATTAATGAAACAATCTATCTCTGAACCAGTATATACATTTCATATAACCACTGATATAAAAGAGTATTCGGAAAACGAACATGCACACAATTTGTCGGAGATATACAAAACAAAGCATCAGAATATAATTTTGAGGGAGAAGGAAACATTGGAGTTGGTACCTGATGCAATACAAAAAATGGATTATCCATCGGGAGATGGGATAAATACCTACATTGTTTCTAAATATACAAAAAATGCAGGGATCACAGTGGCATTGTCAGGCCTTGGCGGAGACGAGCTTTTTGCAGGGTACCCACAGTTCAAGATGATTAAAAAGTTGCATCATCTAAGTAGAATAGATTTTGTAAAAATAAGAAAATGTTTGTTCAAACTATTGCCAAATAATTTTTTTCATATCGGATATAGATTGAAAATTTTAATGCAGTCTCACTCATTGGGGGCAGATAATCTGTTCCCTCATTACAGACAAATATTTTTAAAAAAGAATATTCCATTGAATCAAAATCAGTTCATTTCCTACATAAATAAATACAATGAATATAAACATTTATTAAAAAACGATCATGTAATAAGTTATATTTCTTTATTAGAGATGTATAATTACATGCAGCATGTATTATTGAGAGACACAGATCAGATGTCAATGGCAAACGCACTGGAAGTGAGAGCCCCTTTTTTAGATACACAGTTGGTTTCGTTTGTTTTATCATTACCAGATGAATACAAGTATCCAACAAGCCCAAAAAAATTATTGACTGACGCTATAGATGACCTATTGCCAAATGATATTATTCACAGAAAAAAAATGGGATTTGTTTTACCATTTAAGGCTTGGATGCGAAAAGAATTAAAGGTGTTTTGTGATGAAAAATTAAAAGCATTAGCAGACTATTCATTTATTGACAGAAAAAAATTATTAGATGAATGGAATGATTATCAAAACAACAGACATGACAGATGGTGGATGTTTTGGCATTTAATAGCTTTGCAAAATTGGATAGAAAATAATTATGTTTGTGTAGAATGAAGGTAGCCATACTCATAGATTGGTTTTTACCTGGAAATAAAGCAGGAGGACCTGTAAGGTCTGTCTATTCATTGATTAAAGCATTGCAGGATAAAATTGACTTTTATGTAGTTACGATGAATACAGATATAACGTCAAGTAAAGAATATGCAATAAAAGCGAATGAATGGGTAAAGTATGAAGACATTAATGTATATTACTTTTCAGAAAATCAATTTTCTTACAAAACACTAATGAAGTTAATAAATACAATTTCTGCAGACCTTATTTACATCAATAGTTTTTGGTCGTATAAATTTTCTGTTTTACCGTTAATATTAAAGAAATCGGGAAAATTAAAAACTCCCATTGTTCTTGCTCCTCGTGGCATGTTAGAAACAGGAGCAATGAATATAAAGTCGTTGAAAAAGAAATTATTTCTGTATTTTTCTAGAATGATTGCTTTACACAAGCATATTGTGTTTCACGCCACCAGTCAGACCGAAAAAAAATCCATACAACGTATTTATCCAACATCCGATGTATTTGTAGTTTCGAATTTATCTTATAGTGCTGGTGAATTTGTTCAAATAGAAAAGAAAAAAAAGCATTTAAAAATATTTTTTCTTTCTCGTATAAGTCCTGTAAAAAACTTATATTTTGCTCTTAATGTTTTATCTCAAATGAAATTGCCGACAGATTTTTCTGTTGAGTACGATATTTATGGTAATAACGAAGATAAAAATTATTTAAGACATTGTAAAGAAATATCTGAGTCGTTGCCAGAAAATATAAAATGCACATACAAAGGTGTTCTGAGTTTTGATGAAGTAGCACAGATTATATCGCAATATCATTTTTTGTTTTTGCCTACGAAGAATGAAAATTTTGGACATGCAATAGTTGAAACACTCAATTCTGGACGACCTGTACTTATCAGCAACTGTACACCATGGAATGAGGTAAACGAATACAAATGTGGATTGGCATTATCATTGAATGAACATATATTTCGGGAGAAAATATTGGAAATTTTACTAATGAATAATGAAGAATATCAACAGATGTGCGCGAATGCTCAAACGTTCATTATCACAAAATTAGATAAAGAAAAAATAAAGAATGAATATTTAAATTTGTTTGAACATGCAGCAAAATCATAACCATACTGACCTGTCTGTTTTCTCTAACAAAGACTATTATCCTGGTAATATTGTAAAGAGATCGCTTTGGTATTTACTTGGTGAATATCTTGTAAATTCAATGATCCCTGGAAATAAATGGAGAAGAACTTTGCTTAAAATTTTTGGAGCAAAAATTGGAAAAAGCGTGGTAATCAAGCCATACGTCAAAATTAAATACCCATGGAACCTGGAAATAGGAGATTATTCATGGATAGGGGAACAAGTGTGGATAGATAACACAGGCAAGGTAAAAATAGGAAAACATGTTTGTATTTCGCAAGGAGCAACGCTTTTGTGTGGGAATCATAATTACAAAAAAGTATCATTTGATCTTATTGTCCAAGATATTGTTATCGAAAATGGAGCTTGGCTAGGAGCAAAATGTATAGTATGCCCTGGAGTAATTATACGATCACATAGTGTGATTACAGTGGGAAGTATCATTATGCAAAGCACAGATACATATAGTATATACAAAGGAAATCCCGCTGTGAAAGTGAGAGACAGAAAGATAGAGAAACAATGAAAATTATTTTATACAAATAAAAAAGCCCTTCTTATCAAGAAGGGCTTTTTGGCTTTCAACAAGGAAAAGAATTATTTCCCTTTGTTTACAGAACCTGATAGGTCAGCACCAGCTTTGAATTTCACCACTTTTTTTGCAGGAATTTTGATTTCTTTTCCTGTTTGTGGATTGCGACCAATACGAGCATTTCTTTTAGTTACAGAGAAAGAACCAAATCCTACAAGACCGATTCTGTCTCCTTTTTTTAATGCTTTGCTGATAGCCTCTACGGTAGAATCTAATGCTCTTGCAGCATCTACCTTGGTGAGTTTTGCGCTGGATGCGATGGCATCAATTAACTCTGCTTTGTTCATAGTTTTTATTTTTTTGGTTTTTGATAATGCAAATATAATGTACTTTATTTGATTTGTCAAGCGTTGAGAGTCAAAAAATCGCCATTTTGTTGATAAATAGGGTATTTTGTGGATAAAATCCTCCCAAAAGCCTTATTTTATTGATGTTTTTTGAAATATGCACATGGATTTGGCTAGTATAATGTGGCATTCAGAATGTGTAGTTGATGCAAGTAGGCATAGATATTATTGTTTATAAGCATTTAAAACAGACAAACGTTTTTGATAAACAATGGTATGAAAACGTTTTCTGCTGAATAGCAAAGCAGAGTTTAAGAATCGCTGCTCAAAAATAAAAATGTCCTTATCAACTGTCTTTAATGAATATTTTCGTAGAGATACGATGCGAATAATTTTTTATCCAACTATTTATTTCGCAAATTCGTGGCGAAATTTCTTTTATTATGTCTGCTACAAGATACATATTTGTTACAGGTGGTGTTACATCGTCTTTGGGAAAGGGTATTATTTCTGCATCTTTGGCAAAGTTGCTGCAAGCAAGGGGATTTAGTGTTACGATACAAAAATTAGACCCTTATATTAATGTGGATCCTGGCACGCTCAATCCTTATGAACACGGAGAATGTTATGTTACAGACGATGGCGCAGAAACAGACCTGGATTTGGGGCATTACGAAAGATTTTTAAATATACCCACCTCTCAAGCCAATAATGTTACTACAGGAAAGATATATCAGACAGTGATTGAAAAAGAAAGAAAAGGGGAATACCTTGGAAAAACGGTACAAGTGATCCCACATATTACAGATGAAATTAAAAGAAGAATAAAAATTTTGGGACAACAATATCATTTTGATTTTGTGATCACAGAGATAGGTGGTACAGTAGGTGATATAGAATCCACACCATACATAGAAGCAGTGAGACAATTAAAATGGGAGATGGAGAATCGTTGTTTGGTAATACACCTTACTTTATTACCGTATCTTTCTTCTACGGGAGAATTAAAAACAAAACCCACCCAGCATTCTGTAAAAATGCTTTTAGAACACGGCGTACAACCGGATATTATCGTGTGCAGGACAGAGTGTAAAATAAATGATGAGAGTAGAAAAAAAATTGCCCTTTTTTGTAATGTCGGCAAAGATGCAGTTATTGAGGCTATTAATGCAAAATCCATTTATGAAGTACCCCTTCTAGTGGAAAAAGAGAAGTTAGATGAAGTGGTTTTGCAAAAACTTAATGTTACTTCAAATAATAAAGCAGATTTAAAGAAGTGGTCTCAGTTTGTAGAAACATTATATTCCATTAAAAAAGAAGTGGAAATTGCATTGGTAGGAAAATATGTGGAACTCAAAGATTCTTATAAATCTATAGCAGAAGCATTTATTCATGCGGGCGTAATGAATGGATGTAAAGTAAATATACACTGGATACACAGCGAAAAAATAACTAAGAAAAATGTGTCTGATATACTTGGAAAAGTAAAAGGCATATTGGTGGCGCCTGGTTTTGGAAACAGAGGTATTGAGGGTAAAATTATAGCTATTGAATATGCTCGTAAAAATAAGATCCCATTTTTAGGAATCTGTTTGGGTATGCAGTGTGCAGTGATAGAATTTGCTCGCGATGTTTTAAAATATGAAGATGCTAATAGCAGAGAGA
>DAHXOV010000233.1 GCA_027364695.1 bacterium | reverse complement strand
ACATTATGGTCTCTTTCAAAATCAACGATAAAACATGGTCCAAACCCAAACCCATCAGCGAATATATCAATACCTGCGGGCACGAAGCATCTATCAACCTTACACCCGACGGACAAACGCTTATCATCTATAAAGACGACCAAGGCGGTAACATTTATTACTCCCAATGGGACGGTAAAAATTGGTCATCTCCACAATCTTTTGGATCTGACATCAATACACCTCACTGGGAAACGCACGCCTCTATCTCTCCCGATGGCAATACCCTTTATTTCATATCCAACAGACCCGGAGGGGTTGGTGGAAGAGACATTTACAGAGCCGTAAAACTCCCTAACGGTAAGTGGAGTAAAGCACTCAACCTCGGGTATCCCATCAATACCCCTTTTGATGACGACGGCGTATTCATCCATCCCGATGGAAAAACACTGTTCTTCTCTTCCAATGGACATAGTACTATGGGCGGCTTTGATATATTCTTTTCTATCATGGATGAAAATGAAAAATTTTCAGAGCCTGTCAACCTTGGCTACCCCATCAACACCACAGACGATGATTTATTTTATGTAACCTCTCCCGACGGTAAACGTGCTTATTACGCTTCTATTCAGGAAGGCGGATGGGGCGACAAAGATATCTATATGATTTCAATTCCTGAGAGCAGTGAAAAACCCGTTGTCATTTACAAAGGAAAATTTTTAGCCGCATTTGGTGAAGCATTGCCAGATGATATCACCATTATCCTTTCAGATAAAGAAACAGGAGAAACGGTGGGTATGTACAGACCTCAAAAAAATGGCAGTTTTGTATTTACCCTCCGACCAGGCGCTAATTACAAAGTATCTTATCAATCCAACGGTGAAGAATTTTTTAATGATGAAATTTACGCCGATAAATCCGAATCTTATCAAGAAATACAGAAGGAATTACAACTTGAACCTGTTAAAATACTTGGAAAAATTACTGTAAAAGAAAAATCTGTCATTCTTAATGTGTCTTGCTTCAATGATATAAAAGAAAAGAAACCCGCCAAAGATGCCATCCTTTATGTCCTGGAACAAACAAAATCAAGAAACTATGGCGTATATAAAACCGATGAAAAAGGGAATATCAACAATATCCTTCTTTCCGCAGGAAAAACCTATTCTCTCATCCTTGAATACAATCATAAAGAAGTAGATGGGAAAGTCATTCAAACCCCACAAACACAATTAGGAGAGGCTCTCAATGAAATATTTTTCCTTAATAAAGAAGGCGTTTCTCTGAATAAAAAATACATCACTATCAGTGTCATCAACCAAAAAAATAAAAAAACCGTATCCGAGGCTTCTGTCATCATTAAATCCGATAATGGAAATCAAATTGAGCAAATAGCAAACAAAAAGGGAACAATAGATCAATTAGAACTCACCTCAGGACTGAATTATACCCTCACTCCATACAAAAACGGATATTATGGCGACCCCCTCATTATCAATGCTGCAGACCTTCCCGATGGAATTACAAAAAAAATATTATCCATCCAACCAGAAAGCAAAGCAAAAGAAGATATCACCCGCTTTGAAGTATATTTCAAATACAAAGAATATACCATTGATACCAATAATATAAAATGGAAAAATTTTACCAATAATATCATTGCAAAATCCAAAGAATCTAAAGTTAATATATTCATCACTGCCAGTGCGTCCAAAGTTCCCGCCTCTATGACCAATATCATTTTATCAAAAATGAGAGGAGAATTTTTAAGAGATAACATTATGAAATACATACTCTCTCACGGAGGTAATAAGAACAACATACAGTTTAAAATAAATGCTATCGTATCAGGACCTGAGTACAGTAAAAAAATAACCGCAAAAACATACGAGAAATATCAATATGTAAAAGCCATTACCGAATAATCCTCTGCCTTTGCATATAACAACTCCCCTTAGCACATTTTTTCTGTTGCCTTTCATTAGCTTTTTTACGCCATCCTGTTTGTTATTCATAGCCATTGACATACCATTTATTCCAAAAACATGCTCGCAGTTAAAAATTATCAAAACGTAAAATAACTTGTCAAAATCAAATTTATATTTCTTACCTTGCACAAAATTTTTTTATGAAAAAAATTACTTTATTTACCTCTTTCGTATCATCCATCCTCTTTGCTCAAAAACCAGAAAAAGGATGGCATCTGCTGGAACTTGAACAAGATCACATCAATGGAATCAGCGTAGAAAGAACCTATAAAGAACTACTTAAAGACAAAAAATCTACCGCCGTAATTGTAGGCGTATTAGACAGTGGAGTAGATTATTTTCATGAAGACCTAAAAGATGTGATGTGGGTAAACCCAAAAGAAATCCCTAACAACGGCACAGATGACGATAAAAACGGATATATAGACGACATTTATGGGTGGAATTTCATCGGCGGCAAAGACGGAAAAAATATAGACAAAGACAATTTAGAACTCACCCGACTATATAGAAAATACAAACAACAATATGAAGGAAAATCAGAAAGCGATTTGAAATCTCAACAAGAGAAAAACGAATTTGCCTTCTATCTAAACATAAAAAAAGATTATGAACAAGAATTGCAGGACGCACAAGCAGGATATGAACAAATCAATAGCATCAAAAAAGGTCTTGACTCT
This sequence comes from bacterium, assembly GCA_027364695.1. Taxonomy (GTDB): domain Bacteria; phylum Bacteroidota; class Bacteroidia; order B-17B0; family Aurantibacillaceae; genus BPGX01. Next base: position 134 of record DAHXOV010000233.1, on the reverse strand, counting down.
TTAATACTAAAAATAGGCGGCATTCCAAATTTTTCAATGGAAAAATTAAAAGAATATACCCCACTCTCTTCAAGCACTCAAACAGCAAAATTTATACTTCTCTCTACTTTTACCAAAATAGAAGACCCTAAGAC
>DAHXOV010000050.1 GCA_027364695.1 bacterium | reverse complement strand
ACGAGCAGCAATGATAGCAGGAATGGTATGAGAGGGAGTACTAATAACAGAATACACTTGAGTATAATCAGCCACCGCTACCGATGCTAAATAAGATGGTATTTCTTTGGTTATCCTCCAATGTCTTGTTCTCTTGCCATTCATTACCCAATCACTCACCAGCGCACCATTGCAATACGCATATTTTGTGCTATCTGATGTAATGTAAAAATCATATGCACTTTTTTCTACAAAATTATCAAAACAGGGAAACCATACTCTGCCAAAATTGTGTGGTATCGACTGAAATCCTACACCTAAATTGAAGGCATAGTTCCCATTAAAATAAAATCCACCCCAGCCCGATGGATCAGTCTGTGGGACGCCCTGATAGTACACAGTTATATTACAAGTATCACCTATATTTTTAGGACTTCCTAATGATACATGTAAAAGTGTATCGTTATATGAATAAATGGTAATATTATTATTCACTCTAACAGAATCAATTTGCATTTTCAATAAATCAAATCGTACGGATGTCTGATTATTCATCTTTGGTACTAACTTAATGTCTGTATATCCTGCAATTTGAGTAATAGAAAAATTAAATTCTAAATAAATGCCATAATGTAATACATCAAAAGTATCGCTACGCATATTCTCAGCAGAATAATACAAACTACTCATCTGCGAATACGATTTTACTTTCTGACAAGCCCATTGATTTTGAGTTTTAATAATATCACTCAATAAGATGAAAAACAACCAAAGAAAGATTTTTTTTGTACTCATATATTTTTTGAGTGAAATTTAATAAATTATATTCATTTAAGAAAACCATTGCGGATATTACGATTTTTTATTAAACTATCCACTGGGAACAGATGTTTTAAAAGTATTCAAAAATTTTTCAGAGTGGCATCAATACCCGTCAATGGGTGTGTTGAAATGTGTAAGATGTACCGTATGATCACAGACATAAAAGAACCTTATAATGAGATAGCTGTGTAAAGGAGTATTTTTCTTTTATTTACAGAGTAATTCTATAAATTTAAGCCCAAAATCATAGTATGAAAAATATCAATGTATTATTAGTATTTAGTTTCTTTTTTTTTCCATTACACGCTCAAAATAAATTATCTGTCAGTATTCAAGATGCGGTATTAAAGGGCAGAACAAGTCTCGCACCACAACGATTAAATAATTTGCAATTCATCTCCAAAGAAAAATTAGCCTACACATTAAATGATAACCTCATTCTATACCATTGTAAAAAAAATCTAATTGAAGAAAAAATATCACTCTATCAACTCAATCAGACATTAAAAAATATATCCAAAGACACACTTTCTTTTATTCCAGAAATGCGATGGAATAAGACAAAAAATGCCTTTTCTTTGTCTGTCAAAAACAAATACTATTGGTACAATATAATCAAAAAAGAATTTTTACCTGATACATCCGAACATCCTGATATGACACTTGAAAATATTGAATTATCAAATCATCCATCTATATGGGCATATACCAAAAATAATAATCTTTATTTACATTATCAAAAAAAAGACATCGCTATTAGTAAGGATGGAAATATCAACTTAACCTACGGATATTCTGCGTCTCGCAATGAATTTGGTATTAAGAAGGGAATATTTTTTAGTAACAGTGCGCTCAAATTGGCTTTCTATAAAGTCAACCATTCTGATGTAACTGATTATCCTATCATTCACTGGACAGAAATACCTGCTATTAGTGAAAATATCAAATACCCTATGGCAGGACAAAAAAGCCAAAAAGTAGATGTAGGAATATATGATATCAATAGTAATAAGACCATTTATAT
>DAHXOV010000025.1 GCA_027364695.1 bacterium | reverse complement strand
GCATATGACTGCTATACCCCTGCCATCATTACGAATGGCGGCATTCCAATTTATTGCGAAATGAAATACCCTGAATTCAGAATAGATTGGAATGAAGTAAAAAGTAAAATAAGTCCAAAAACGAGAATGATGATCATCAATTCTCCACATAACCCTACAGGTACCATCTTATACAAAGAAGATATGCTACAACTCATAGAAATTACAAAAAACACAAGCATAATTGTACTAAGCGATGAAGTCTATGAACATATTATCTTTGATAATACAATGCATCAATCAGTATTAAAATATGATGCACTGTTTGAAAGATCTATCATGGTCTCCTCTTTTGGAAAAACCATACATACTACAGGATGGAAAATAGGTTACATAGCCGCCAATGAAAAACTTATGAAGTTAATAAGAAAAGTACATCAATTCACGGTGTTTGCAGTCAACCATCCTTTACAAAAAGCCATTGCTGAGTATCTAAAAGAACCCAAGCATTACCTATCCCTAAAAACATTTTATCAACAAAAAAGAGATCTCTTCACTTCTCTTCTGAAAAATTCTGCATTCAAAATTTTACCTGCAAAAGGCACTTACTTTGCGCTATTAGATTATTCCAATATTTCCACTAAAAAAGACACAGATCTTGCAATTGAACTCATAGAACAATATAAAATTGCTGCTATACCCATGTCTGTTTTTTACCATCAAAAAAATAACTATCATCTACTCAGGTTTTGTTTTGCCAAAAAACAAAAAACACTACAAGATGCTACTGCTATTATGAATGTATTAAAATTTTAACATCTTTAATTTCAAAATAAAAATTTTTATGTACATTTGGGCTCAAAAATACTTTAATAATAAAATCATAGGAAGATGAGAAAAACTATCCTGCTGGTCATTTTTTTATTTACGAGTGGTTTTATTTATTTATCAACGGCGCAAAATTTTGCAAGGCCTAACGATTGGAAAAAAATAAAAAAAGAAGTATTTTTTCAGATGGGCGCTTCTGGTTTCCTTGGCGACTTAGGTGGATTAAATAAAATTGGAACTGACTATTCTCCCATAGATTACGACTTTCAAATCACAAGAAGCGCAATAGGCATTGGATATAAATACAAACTACAAAGGTGGCTAAACTTAGTAGGCACATTCAACTGGCTGATACTAAAAGGAGATGATAAATTTACAAAAGAACCTTTCAGGAACGAAAGAAATTTAAACTTTCGCTCACATATATTTGAAGTAGCCGGTAGAATAGAATTTGCATACTTTGCAAATAGAGTTACGAACAGCTATAGCATTAAAAAAACATTCAAAAGAAGAATGAAAGGTATTCAGACAGAATGGGTAGGTTTCATTGGAATAGGCGCATTTTACTATAACCCTTATGGGCAAGATAAACAAGGCAATTGGGTAGCATTAAAACCTCTGCGTACAGAAGGGCAAGGATTGCCAGGCGGACCTAAACCTTACAGTAATTTCTCTCTATCTATCCCTATGGGTATTGGATTTAATATGTATATCAAAAAACAATGGACAGTTGGCATAGAAATTAACTGGAGAAAAACATTCACTGATTATATTGACGATGTAAGTACTGTGTATTATGACCCCGTAAAATTAGCAGCGGCTTATGGACCTAAATCAGCCGAGATGGCAGACCCAAGTTTAGGGAACATCCCAGGTTTTTCTAAGCCTGATGCTAGTGCAAATCCTGCCCAAAGAGGAGACAGTAATCAGAAAGACTCCTACTT
>DAHXOV010000014.1 GCA_027364695.1 bacterium | reverse complement strand
CCGAGGTTGTGTCAATCCATGTGATTTTTTCACCTGTTATTTTGTTTGTCAGTGTCTTTCCCTTTATTGCCATATGATTTTTTTGAAATTTATGTCTGTCTTAACATTGCCGCCAACTAGTTTATGCCCGAAATAAGTTGAAGCAAAGTAGCGAGTAACATTCCATTTTTGTTAGGTAAGGCGCTATTCATCTGTATATCCTGTTTTGTGTTATTTTTCATTTTTTTTGATGGTACAAAAATAGTTTTTTTATTGATAAATTGCAAAAATATTTTTTATTTTTTTATCGTGTCGTTATTGTGGTTTTATGGCTTGGCGAAGGTGGTGGTTCAGTGTTTAATTGAACTTTGTGTTTTGTATTCGCCACCTTCACCAGGCCCCCGAAAAGGTATAACAAGCAAGTATTTATTTATATCTTTTTCTTATCTCATCCATCTTATCAATTCTTTCCAACTTACTTTTTTTCCGTACATCAAAATACCTGTTTTATATACCTTTGCCGAAATTTTGGTCATCAGTAAAAAAGAAAAATACAATACTACCAAGGACACTATCACTTCCCACAAGGGTACTCCAAATGGTAATCTTGCCATCATTACAATAGAAGAAGTAAATGGTATAAATGATGCCCAATAAGATATTGCTGTATCGGGGTTACTGATCATTTTAGCAGCAATAAAATAGCCCACCAATAAAAGTAAAGTAACCGGTAAAGTAAACTGTTGAGCATCTGTTTCTGCATCTGCAGCGCTGCCAAATGCTGCCAACATAGCGCTATAAAACAAATATCCTCCAATAAAATACAATACAAAACATATTACTATCTCAAAAAAATTCAATTTATCTATTTGCTTTAATAATTCAAAGCTTTGTAATTCTCCTTGAAAACTTTCTATTTGGTTCCAGTTGGCTTCTACACCCTTCTCTTGTACCATTTTTTGCTGCAGCAAAAACTTTTGATAATCTTCTCTTACACCACTCATCATTGTTACAGAGATAATACTCACCAAAACAAAAGTTATTATTCCCATCACTATAAACTGTCCGATTCCCAAAATGGCCACACCTATAATTTTTCCCATCAGCAATTGAAATGGTTTAATAGAAGATACAATGATTTCTACAATTCTATTGTTTTTTTCTTCTATTACGCTCTTAAACAGCATCATTCCATACATGCTGATAAATAGAAACATTAACAATGCAATTAGAAATCCTAAAAATCCCACAAATCCTGTCATCTGCTCTGTGTGTTCGCCTTTTTCATTGACTTTTTCTGTAATTATTTTTACAGATTGTCTTGCGCTCTGAATGATATCTGGTTGAATATGCTGAGCCAAAAGTTTGTGTTCAAATAACAATTTTTCTATCTGTGATTTTATCATCGTTTGAAATGCCATACCTGGTGTTTTTTTGTAAAATACCTTCACCACACCGCTTGCTCCATCTACAATATTGTGTGGTATGTACAAAAGTACATCTACATCTTCGCGATACAATTTATCCAAACACTTATTGAGCGAACTGTTAGAATATAAAAAAGTAATGTAATCATTTCCCTGCAATTTTCCAACAAAAAATTGTGATTCATCTGCGACCAGTACATTGTATTCTGTTTCCTCTTCGGTACTCAACCAAAAAACCAATGCTACAAATCCCGTAATAATAAAGGGAGTGAGAAAGGTCATGAGGATAAAAAATTTGTTCGTAATTTTTCTTTTTATCTCAAATGCTATAACTAAAAATGTTTTTTTCATCGTGTTTATATTTTAATTTATCACCATCATTTTATGTCAGACAAAATTAAGTTTTATCAAAGCAAAAACAGCATAATTAATAATATCCATATAATTTGCCTCTACTCCTTCTGATGCAATGGTTCTTCCTTTGTTATTCTCTATTTGTTTTATCCTATGTAATTTCACCAGTACCAAATCAATAAAAGAACTCACTCGCATATCTTTCCAGGCATCTCCATAATCATGATTTTTTTTCAGCATCAAATTTTTTACTGCTTGTGCTATTTGGTCATAATGTGTAAGTATTTCTTCGGGTAAAATGTCTATTCTTTCATCATGGCTGATATCTAGTTGTATTAAAGCAATAATGCAATAATTAATAATACCCATCCATTCGTCTTCGGGTTTGTCTTTTATCTTTTGTTCCCTGACGTTATTCAGTGTTTTTAGTCGCTTTGCTTTAATAAAAATTTGATCTGTAATGGATTCGGGTCTTAAATGCCTCCATGATGTGCCATAGTCCATCATCTTTTTTTTAAACACGTCTTTACACAACGAAATAATTTTATCATACTTCTCAATGTTTGATAATTCCTGTGTTTTCATTACTTGTATTTTTTTATTTATTCTTTAATAATTTCTCCATGTAAATCAAATTCTTCTGCGTCTGTTATTTTCACTTCATAAAAATTTCCTGCTTTCAAATTTATGTTGCTTCTTTTTATTAATATCTCATTGTCAATATCAGGGCTATCGTGTTCTGTGCGGCCTATCCAGTATTGTCCTTCTTTTTTATCTATTATGGTTTTGAATGTTTTACCAATTTTCTTTTGATTAAGGTCATAAGAAATTTTTTGTTGTTGATGCATTACTTTATCTGCTCGTTGTTTTTTTACTTTTTGAGTTACATTATCTTTCATTGAATAGGCAGATGTATTTTCTTCATGAGAATAAGTAAATACGCCTAATCTGTCAAAGCGAATCTCTTTCAACCAATTTAAAAGTTCCTGAAATTGTTCCTCTGTTTCATTGGGGAATCCAACCATTATACTGGTTCTTAAGGCAACATGAGGGATAAGATCTCTGATTTTAAAAATTAATTCAGTAGTTTTTTCTTTGGTAATACCTCTTTTCATGTTTTTTAGTACTTCGTTGTGTATGTGTTGAATAGGGATATCTATGTATTTACATATTTTAGAATGATCTCGCATCGCATACAACACATCTTCAGGGAAGCCACTCGGAAAAAGATAATGTAGTTTAATCCATTCTACTCCCTTTACATCGCTCAATTTTTCTAATAATTCAGCTAATTTTCGTGCTTTGTAAATATCCAATCCATAATAAGTCAAATCTTGTGCAATGAGCAAAAGTTCTTTTACTCCTTTATCTACCAACATTTTTGCTTGTTCTACCAACTTCTCCATTGGCACAGACAGATGTCTTCCTCGCATCAATGGAATAGCGCAAAAACTACAAGGCCTATCACATCCCTCACTGATTTTCAAATAGGCATAATGCTGTGGTGTAGTAATCATCCGCTCTCCTGTCAATTCTTTTTGATAATCTGCTTTCAAGTGTTGAATGATCTTTGGTAAATCTTTTGTTCCAAAAAAAGCATCTACTTCGGGTATCTCTTTTTGCAAGTCCTCTTTATACCGTTCGCTCAAACAGCCTGTAACATACAATTTACTAATCTTATTTTTTTCTTTTGCCGCAGCGAACTGTAAGATGGTTTCAATACTTTCTTTCTTTGCGCTTTCTATGAATCCACAAGTATTAATAACAACTATTTCTTGTTGATTCTCTTCACTTTCATGTTTTACTTCAAACCCCAGATGAGCCAATTCACCCATCAATTGTTCGCTATCCACAATATTTTTACTACAGCCCAGTGTAATTACATTTACCTTTCTTTTATGATAATTTTTTGTTCTCAATTTTTCTTTTTGACAAAGGTCGTAATTTTTTTACTTTCTTTTCAGTTGAAACACTGGCGGGCAAATCACCATTTCCCAAGGGATATATTGTGGCGGCGATACAATCCATTGAGTAATAATGTTTGCCACTTCTTCTGCATTCAATGAGTATCTGTCATCATCTAATGGCCCAAAGGCTTGATGCTTGTAAAACTCTGTATTCATAATATATTGTAATAGTTTTTCTGTAATTTTTCCCTAGCTTTTTGCTATGCCCTGTTATTAATCTATGCATCTTTTTAATAAAAACTTAATAAACTTTTATAGTTTCTATCGTTTTCAGTAATTTTAAAAAGTACTGAAGCGATTTTTTTCTATCATCATCAAAAACATATTGCATGTTGTTTGTCAAATATTCTGTTATGTATTTTTCTCTCTCTGGTTTGCCCAAAAAATTCAATATATTGGTATTGTTCAATGTATGTTGCACCACCTTGTCTATATTTTTTACTCCATATTCAAAAACTGCATTTAATGCATTAAACTGTTTTTCATCCAAATCTGTATTGCTTATCCACGCAGCAAAAACAAAGGGCTTGCCAAAAAAATGATACCACTCTGTAGCCAAGTCATACTCATAATCAAATTTACCATTCAACTCAAAAGTCCTATCTCCAATCACTACCATAGCATCTACTTCTAATTTTTTTTGAAATCCATCGTATCCTTGGATATATCTTACCTCTTTTTTCCAATAGTATTTCATCAACACCTTTACCAGTGAGACAGAAGAAAGAGACTGATAATCTAATATAATACTCTGAATTTGATCTATCTTTTTTTTGCTGTACAATTTCACACTTTTCACAGCATCATTGGTAGATAAACAATATTGAGTAATGATTTTAAGATGTGGATGAAGCGCCAATACTGCCACAGGAGCAAGGGCTATATTCGTCTTACCTTGCATCAATCTCTCTGCGCACTCAAAGGGTGTTGCATAATCAATCTCTGCCCATTCTAACAAATGAATATTTTTTTCTATTCCATATTTAAATGGAAAAGTGTTCAGATAATTCACCCCGGTTATTTTTATTTTCATGCTTTTATTCTGTTGAATTTAAACGCTTTAATCATCCATTTCGGTACAGGCTTATGCATTTTATCAGGAGAAAACTTCCAAAACCAATTGAGTTTTTTTAGTATCGGGACTTTTTTGGTCTCTACCAACTCTATCAGAGTGCCATCAGGGTCTTCAATGTAAGCAAAGTGTCCTGCAGCATCTCCCATAGAAAATTTTTCGCCGCTATCCACTACAAAAGGAGATGCGTTTTTTTCACAGTGTGTTTTTAGGGCTGTCATATTTCTTACATCAAAACAGAGGTGGATAAACCCCAAATCTCCCCAATACCTCTTCTCAAATATCTTTTTGGGTGTGCCATTGGTCCATTCAATCAGTTCAATGTAAGGTGTTCCAAACAATTGCGCAAAACCAGCGGTCTCTTTTTTAGACCATGTTAATAATGCTCTTTTGTATGTTTTCCCTTGACCCAACAAATCAAAATCTTCAAACACATTGCTAT
>DAHXOV010000009.1 GCA_027364695.1 bacterium | reverse complement strand
ACATAACAGTGTAACAAGAATACACCTAAAACCCAATTACCTTTGTGGAGGGTATGGGCAATTTACTTACCATTTCAACTATTGGGGACCTGTAGCACCACAAAGAGATACCCATGTTCTTGTAAGAAAAATGAAAAAAGTAATATGGTAAAAACAATCACTAATCATAAAAACTAAAACTATGAACGTCAGAGCTCAAATGTCAATGATTTTCCACCTTGATAAATGTATCGGATGCCATACTTGCTCCATTGCATGCAAAAATATATGGACAGACAGAAAAGGCGCCGAGTACATGTGGTGGAATAATGTTGAGACAAAGCCAGGTACAGGTTATCCAACAAAATGGGAAGACCAAAAAATATACAAAGGAGGATGGGAGAAGAAAAATGGTCAAATAGATCTCAGAGGAGCAGGTAAGAAAAAGGGGCTACTTAATATCTTCCATAACCCACACTTACCAGTGATTGATGATTACTATGAACCCTTTACATACAGATACCTGAATCTAATTGAAGCACCAGAAGGTAATGACCAGCCAACAGCACGACCCATATCTTTAATTACAGGTGAACCAATAGATATTAAAATGGGACCTAACTGGGATGATGATCTCAGTGGAACACCTGATTATGGAAGAAAAGATCCTAATCTGGAAAATCTTTCAGAAGCAGAACAAGAAGCAATGTTTCAATTAGAAAAAATGGCTTTCTTTTATTTGCCAAGAATATGCAACCATTGTTTGAACCCTGCTTGTGTGGCTTCCTGCCCATCAGGAGCTATTTACAAAAGAGGTGAAGACGGCGTAGTGTTGATTAATCAGGAAGTATGTCGCGCATGGAGAATGTGTGTTACCGCTTGTCCTTATAAAAAATCATATTACAATTGGCATACAGGTAAGTCAGAAAAATGCATTTTGTGTTTTCCCAGAATAGAAGCAGGCTTAGCACCTGCGTGTATGCATTCTTGCGTTGGAAGAATCAGATATCTGGGCGTTGTTCTATACGATGCAGATATGATTGAAAAAGTTGCCAATGCTGAAGAATCTGCATTAGTGGATGCGCAATTGAATATGATTTTGGACCCATTTGATCCGCATGTAATTAAAGCTGCCAAAGAAAATGGTCTTCCTGACTCTACTATTAAAGCCGCTCAATATTCTCCTACTTATAAGTTTATCAAAAAATGGGGATTGGCTTTACCCTTACATCCGGAATTCAGAACATTACCTATGTTATTTTATGTTCCCCCTATGCTCCCCGTGATGGCTACTTTGTCCAAACAAACCAATGAACATCTGAAAAATCAAATGGACCCTATTGCTAAAATATGGCCAGAGGACTGGAAATATGATACCAGCATGGAAGAAATTTTTGGAATAGTTGAAAAATCTAGGTTCCCATTGAAGTATATGGCAAATTTATTCAGTGCAGGAGATGAAAATAAAGTGAAAGACAAGTTAAAAAAACTATTAGCTATCAGAATATGGAGAAGAGCCAAAACCGTAGGTGATATTCCTTTAGATAAAGCAGAAGCCGCACTAAAAGAAGTAGGATATACCCCACAGGTAGCAGAAGATATATATTATCTCACTTCACTAGCAAAGTTTGATGATAGATTTGTTATTCCTGCAGCTCACAGAGAAGAGGCTATGGAATTATTAGAAAATACTGGCGACAGAAAGGGTTCTGTAGGTTTTGGATTCACAACACCAGCTCAAAGAGGGCTTTAAAAAATAAAATTATGACACTAGAATTATTTGCTCATGTATTAAATTATCCTTCTAGCTCGCTAAAGAAGAAAACAATTCAACTCATAGAATGGCTAGAAAAAGAAGCCAAAAATGAAGAACTATTTATTTCTGCTGATTACTTAAAAATATTTTACTACTATCTTGAAAAAACAAATATAAAAGAGCAAGAAGAAATATACACGCAAACATTTGAAGTACAATCTATTACTACAATGGATACTGGTTATATTCTTTTTGGTGATGATTACAAAAGGGCAGAATTACTTGTTCATCTTAATAAAGAGATGACGAATTATTCGGTTGATACCTCTATAGAACTTGCCGATTACCTGCCTAATATCCTTAAATTACTTCACCGGATGCAGGATAATACTCTGAAAAATGATATTATTACATACATTGTTTATCCTGCCATCAAAAAGATGGTTCATGACTTTGACAGTAAAATCATAGAAAGTAAAAGCAAAGTTTATCTGAAGCATCAAAAAACACTTATTGAAAAATCAAAAGAATATAGAGATATTTATGTAAACCCATTGCTGTCCTTAAAGATGACATTAGAAGTATTATACAATGCACAGGATGTGGTTGGCGAAGACAAATCAAAAGGTTTTTTATCTAATATAGAACAAGAACTTAATATAGAAAAAATATAAAAACTAAAAACTATGGACACACTAAACAATTTCTTATTCATCGGATTACCTTATGCTGCATTGGCAGTATTTATAGTAGGTACAATCATCAGATACATCAATTATGGATACCAAGTATCCTCATTATCTTCCGAATTTCTTGAAGGGCGAAGATTGTTCTGGGGTTCCCAACCTTTTCATTGGGGTATTATATTCCTATTTTTAGGTCATTTAATTGGATTTCTCTTTCCAAGAAGTGTTCTATTATGGAATGGACATCCTGTAAGATTACTCATTATTGAAGTTACGGGATTTATTTTTGGTTTGAGTGCTTTTGTAGGCTTGCTTAATTTATTCATCAGGAGGATAACCGAAGCTCGCTTAAAAATTGTAACTAATAAAATGGATCTTCTCATTGAAATTGTTCTGCTTCTGCAGATATTTACAGGCTTATGGGTGGCATTTAATTACAGATGGGGTTCTTCATGGTATGCTTCTGTGATGTCTCCTTATCTTTGGTCTATTTTTAAATTTAGTCCAGATGTACAATCTGTAATAGCCCTACCATGGATGGCAAAGTTACATATCATTGGTGCTTATCTGATAGTGCTTTTATTTCCTTTTACCAGATTGGTCCATTTTCTTGTAGCACCTTTACATTACATTGGTCGTCCTTATCAAATTGTGATTTGGTACAGGGATAGAAAAACACTAAGAAACCCACGATCTCCATGGGTGGCAAAGTATCCTCAGAACAACTGATTTTTTTCTTTCATTCAAATGCTACTTCAATAGCCCAAAAGGGCATCAAACTCAAGGGGCTGTTTTTATATTTATATTTGCATGATTCATTCAAGCACCGACGATTTTAATTGATGATAAAAATTTGTGGAAAATCTGTTATTTTGATTATTGTAAGTGATGAACAACTGATTATATCCATCATCGCTGGAAGTATCATTTTAATGGCTGCAATCGGGGGCATTATATTAAATATCTATTTTTTCTTTAAAGCAAAACAACAAAGGAATAAGTTTGTAAGAATACTTTTATTGATTTTTTTGATTATTATCTCGGTTTTTGTCTATCAGGATCTTAAAAAAAATTATTATTTTTATATCAACAACATATATGTGCAAGGACGAATCATACAGTTTTGTAAGACCGACAGGAACGAAGAGGGCGTATATTTTGAATATCTTATTAATGGAAAAATATATACAAATTGTAACTCTTTTTTTCCTTTCCCAAAGGACTCTATAAAAATACATACGATTTATCCTGTGCGTGTGAATAAATTATATCCAAAAGATGGAAGAATTTTATTGAAATAATACCTATCTTTAAACTAAATTCGCATCATGCATACAGTACAAGAAGCCATACAAATAATAAATCAATACACTTTTATTCCAAAGTCCGAAAAAGTCTCTACTACCCAGTGCGCAGGAAGAATTTTAGCCGAAGATGTTTATGCCTCCATAGATGTTCCTCACTTTAATCAATCTGCTGTAGATGGTTTTGCAATTGTTACAAAGCATTATACTCCTAACAAAAAATATCAAATTGAAGGAGAGATTAAAGCTGGAGATACACGGATCCATCTGTTTAACTCTGATTTCAATCTTTTAAATAGTTGCATTAAAATTTACACGGGATCGCTTGTTCCTAAACAATACGACGCTGTAATAATGAAAGAGCATTCGCAAAACCTGTCCAACAATCATGTTTTATTTACATTACCTGTTATTAAATTTTTCCAAAACATCAGAAAAAAAGGTGAAGAAGTTAAAAAAGATGAATTGATATTTGAAAAGCACAGTCTCTTAAAACCTGAGCATTTAGCCGTGTTGGCAACTATAGGAAGAAAAGAAGTGAGAATATTTAAAAACTTTGCAATATACATTATAGCTACAGGCAACGAATTAAAAAAATTAGGAAGTAAGTCTGTTAAAGCAGGTGAGAAATATGAAACGAATGGAATAATGATTCAACATTTGTTGCATCAATATTTTGGAATACAAGCAAAATATACCATTCTAAAAGATAACAAAACTGCCATTTATGAGCATCTTAAAAATGCAATGGACAACTGCAATATCATTATTACAACAGGTGGAATATCTGTAGGAGATTATGATTTCACAAAATTGGTTATTCAAGAGTTAGGATTTAAAATTCTGGTAGATAAGGTAGCGCAAAAACCTGGTCAGCCTTTTTTATTTGCTATAAAAAAAGATAAAGTACTCTTTGGACTTCCTGGGAACCCAAGAGCGGCTCTTTCTTGCTTCTATTGGTATATATTAAGATATATCAGAAAAAGTTATGGACTAAAAGAAGATTGGCTATTTCACCCTATTCAAATGGAACTCCATCAAGCTATTACAATCAATGACAATAAAGCCAGGATATTATTTGCAAATATTGAAAATAATAAAATTAGAATACCTGAAAAACAAGATTCTCACATGCTGATTTCATCTGCAAAGGCAGATGCTATTGTACTTGTAGAAACAAATCTGAAAAAAGGAGAAAAAATTAATGTATATCTATTAAAATGAATGGCATTATTCTAGCTGGTGGCAAAGCAATAAGATTAAATGGAATAAAAAAGGGGCTTATTAAAATAAACAATGTTCCTATTATAGAGCATTTAATTTATACTATAAATACGTTTTGTAATAAAATAATTATTGTAACAAATGATGATGTTTATGACTATCTCAAATCAGAAAAAATATCCATTATACAAGATTTAATAAAAGATACCGGTCCCATTGGAGGCATCCATACCGGGTTATTTCACACCAATACCAACAAAAATATTGTGTTATCCTGTGATATGCCTTATCTTACGCGCGCTATTATTCAACTTTTATCAGCACACAAAGATATATCAGATATTGTCGTGCCAAAAATTAAACAGGAAATACACCCCCTGTGTGGTATTTATTCCAAAAGCATTTTACCATTGATAAATAACCAAGTACAGAGCGGTGATTTCAAACTCAAAAATTTATTACAAATAGCAAAGACTTACTACTTAGAATTTTCTGAACAAGACCATCTATCTTTTACTAACATTAATACATTCAAAGAATTAAATCATACACTCCATCATGGCAAATATCATCATTAAATACTTTGGAATAGCCCAAGAAATCACTAAAAAAGAAGAAGAAAAAATATCTTTTGATGGAACTTTAAATCATTTATTAAATTATCTTTACCAACATTATCCTCGTCTGAACAATTCTAAAATACAAATCGTTCATAATATGAAAGTACTCCCCAAAAATCCTTTCAATTCAAAGACAGATATTCATTTATCTGATGGAGATGAAATCGCATTACTACCCCCATTTGCAGGTGGATAAATAATAAATAAAAAATTAAGATATATGAGAAATATTACTGAAAAAATAACCACACTAAGAGAAGCACTGGCAGAAGCCATCATAGTAACTTCAACTGAAATTATCGATAAAATAAAAAGCAACGACCTTCCTAAGAAAGACATCTTACCCATAGCAAAAGCAGCAGGTTTTTTAGCCGTCAAAAATACATCTAATGTGATACCACATTGTCATCCTATCCCTATTGATGGCTGTGAAATCAACTTTTGTCTTGAAGAAAATAAAATACAAATACAAGTGCTCGTCAGAAGTATCAACAAAACAGGATGCGAAATGGAAGCCCTACACGGCGTATCTATCGTAGCACTAACTATTTATGATATGCTAAAACCATTCAACGAAACCATCTGTATCAAAAATATTTCACTCATTCATAAAAAAGGTGGAAAATCTGATTTTACCAACTACAATAAAGTAGCCGAAAAACTTCAAGCAGCAGTAATAGTGATGTCAGACAGTGTTTCTAAAGGAACAAAATCTGATAAATCAGGGCTCATCATAAAAGAAAAACTCAACGCTTTGAATATCAATGTCAAGCATTATACAATCCTACCAGATAACATAGAAAAAATCAGAACGACAATAGAAGAACTGGTTCATAAGAATATGCATTTGATTGTAACAACAGGTGGAACAGGACTCTCTCCTACTGATCTTACTCCCGAATCCATCAAACCAATGTTAGACACAGAAATCCCTGGAATAATGGAAGCCGCAAGAAACTACGGACAGCAAAGAACGCCCTACTCTATGCTATCAAGAAGTTTGGCAGGCAAAATAAAAAAGAGCTTAATACTGTGTTTACCTGGATCCTCTAATGGAGTAAAAGAAAGTATGGATGCTCTTTTTCCTTATATTTTACACATTTTCAGAGTAGCAGAAGGATGGGACCATCATTCAAAAGAATATAAAAAAATAAAAAATAAACTTAAATAAAAATTTTCATCTGTTTTCAACGCAGTACTTTATCCTTCCATACATAACAAATAATTTTATTATAATAAAAATATTTATTCCTGACTAAAATCATTTTATTTAATATAATAACAGCATACTTTTGCTCTTCCATATAAAAAATGATTATGAAAGATGCTGCTTACGTGAATTTAAAAATACAGCCTTCTTGTGTAACATGCACCAAAAGAACATTATCTCTTTTGGAAGGTTTAACGGACCACGAATTAGAATTACTGAACGAAAACAGAATAGTGATCAATTTTAAAAAAGGTGAAACCATATACAAAGAAAATTGCAAACCATCAGGATTGTATTGCTTAAATGAAGGCAAAGCAAAACTAATTAAACACTCTCTAAAAGGAAGAGAAATTATCATTGGGCTAAAAAAACCCGTAGATTTTCTGGATATTGAAACACTTGTTACAGGCGAAAATTATACTCATACTGCTGTGGCATTAGAAAATTCATCTGTTTGTATTATTGATGAAACACACTTTAATAAAGTATTAATGGGGAATGTTACTTTTGCAAATAAATTACTTCAAAATTTTGCAACTACTCTTATAGAATATCAAAATCACTTTGTCAATATTACTCAAAAACAAATACACGCAAGAGTTGCTGATGCATTGATTAAATTAAGTGAATTCTATGGATATACTACAGATGGCTATATTGATGTATCATTAAAAAGACAGGATATAGCTGCCTTATCAAGTATGACACCTGCCAATGTAATACGAACAATCAGTGCATTTGAAAAAGAAAAAATTATTGAATGCAATAAAAAAAGAATCAAAATATTAAACAGAGAACAGTTACAGGAAATATCTATTGAGAAAGAAAAATAACGTCTGTTAATGAAACCCCTCTCTCCAAGCCTTTGAATAATACGTATAAACCAAGTGTAGTACTCTAAAACCACTCACTAAGGCATTGTATAAAGCATTTTGTCCTCTCATCTTAAATCTCTCCTAAACCAATGAATAATTACCTTTTCTTGCATTTTTTAGAGTAAAATCAGATATAATAAAACAAAAAAAACATATAGATTATTCAGAGTATTTTTTCTATATTTTTGGCAAAAAATTATGCCTCGTCTCTTTATCATATTTTTTCTCATATCATCTGTATCACTTGCTCAAAATGAGTATTTACAATACAGAAGCAAAGGTAACCCTTTGTATTGGAAAAACAGAAAAAACCACGAAGCATACTGGCAACAAGATGTACATTACAATATCTATGCTACCCTCAACGATAGCACAAATATCATTGATGGCGAAGAAGAAATTATTTATTGGAACAACTCTCCCGATACGCTTCACGAGTTATTTTTTCATTTATACAATAATGCACAATGCAAAAATTCCTACTTATCTGATTTATATAAAAACAATAAAACACCTCTAAAATATGGAAAATACAGAGAAAAAAACTTAGGCACGGAAATCATTCACATCAACATCAAAAGAAAATTAATTAAAAACTGTGATAGTATTATAAATATAAAATACATAGACCCCCATACCTTCCAAAAAACTACAACCATTCAATGCGATACTATATTATCTTCCGAAGATATTACCAATTACGAAATAGACAATACCATTCTTAAAGTAACCCTTCAAAAAGGACTGCCTCCCAACGACTCTATTACAATCAAAGTAAAATTTAAAACATACTTTGATAAAGAAGCCATACGAAACAGAATGAAACTATTCACCACATTTGGCTACAAACATTATGACATAGTACACTGGTACCCCAGAATATCTGTATATGACCATAAAATGAAATGGGATACACAACAACACATGGATCATGAATTTTACGGCGACTTTGGCTCCTTTTATGTAGAATTAAACCTGCCAGAACACTACATATTAGACGGCACAGGTATTTTAGTCAACGAAAACGAGGTACTGCCTCCTGATTTAAGAAAAAAACTATCCCTTCATAATTTCTTGTATAATCTATATG
>DAHXOV010000362.1 GCA_027364695.1 bacterium | reverse complement strand
ATGTATCCCACTGCATCGGTAAGTGGTTTGTACTTTGCACATCCGCAGGCACATTATTTTAGTGTTGGGAAAATCAATAAAGATCAAGCGGAGGATTATGCTAAAAGAAAAAAAATGAGTATAGCAGAAGTAGAAAAATGGTTAGCACCGATATTGGGATATTCATAAATAAATTTTGATAAGTTCCGGTAAAATAAAATTATTGATATGAATCAAAAAATATGGATGTTTGTAATAGAGAAAAAACTGCATGAGGCAGAATTGAAACAAATAATGCAAGAGTGTAATGAATTTATAATATCTTGGCAGTCGCATGACACACCTTTGAAAGTAGCATGTGAATTGTATAAAAACAGAATTTTGATTTTTAGAAATGATGAGGATTACAATGCTGTTGGTGGTTGTGCTATAGACAAACTTTTTCATTTTATACAAACATTAGAAAAAAAATATAATACATCATTATTAAATAGAAGATTAGTGGTATATGAAAATAGTGATGGAAAATTGAATGTAATCGCATTAGAAGAGACAGATACATTGGTACAAAAAGGGTGGATAAACGATGCTACTATTGTGTATAACAATTCTATTACCCACTCATCTGATATGGGTAGATTTAGGCAATATTTTCAGGATAGTTGGATACAGATGTATTTTATAAGTAAATAGTATGAATGATTTACCAAAGAGAATTATTACAGCTGTTTTTTTTGCAGTTATTTTATTGAGTGGTATTTACTATTCGTTTTATTCTTTTTTAGTTTTATTGTTAGCTATTGTAACAATGGGACTATGGGAAACAGAGAAATTGTTATTCAAAGCCGGGTTTATTGTTCATAAAAATTATTTATGGATAAAGGTTTTATTATCAATTTTATTTATAATATATGCTTGTTTTGATAATACTGTGGATTTTTTGGATATTGGCTATATTGTTTTTATGTTGTCTATGATGGATTTAATGCTGGGATTTTTGTTTAGAAAAAAATTTTCAGAATCAATAACTGAATTTTTTATTCAGATGTATTTTTTAGTTTTTTTGATGGGCGTTTTAGATGTGTTTTATTTTTCAAATAAGGGGCAGTATATTTATGTATATCCTTTATCGGTAGTGTTGATGATATGGGCAAGTGATTCTTTTGCTTATTTTATAGGTACTTGGTGGGGGAAGCATAAATTGATGCCTGAAATATCCCCTAAAAAGTCGGTAGAAGGTTTCTTGGGAGGATTTATTTTTTCCATGCTGACAGGCGTTTTGTGTTACTACTATTTGTTATCTGATTCTGGGTACTGGAACTTTGGAGATATATTATTTATTTCGGCTATAGTGGGAGGGGGTGGTACTATAGGAGATTTGATAGAATCAAAGATAAAAAGGATGGCAGCGGTTAAGGACAGTGGTAGTATAATACCTGGGCATGGCGGCGTTTTAGATAGGTTTGATGCGTGGTTTATCGCAATACCTTTGATTGATATTTATCTTCACTTACGTGGCATATTTTTTTAATTGGTATGCAGATAGGGGTAAACAAGGAGGGTGTGTCGTGCTTGTATTATTGATTATTCAATGAATTGGAGGATGTTTCGTTTTTTATGAAGAAGGAAGATAATTCATTGAGTTTAAACATTAAACCAATGGTGTTTTGATTTCCACTTACAGCTAGTTTGGAATAGGCATAGGAGATTCTGAACTTACTTATTTTTATTTCAAATCCTAGAGATAATCCGTTAGCAGGCCTTGCTTCTGTGAGTCGCATTTCTTGAGCTCTACGGAAATTGTAACCAATTCTTAAATAAAAATTTTTGGATAGAATAATTTCGTTAGAGAGGATGAGGTGTTTTACTAAAATGAAACCAAATTTTTTTTTGTCATTGATTGTTATGCCTTCGCCTGTGAGAGTGTTGTTTTGGATGTCAAATAGCGGACTGACATAATCTAAGCGCCATTGCAGTAAATCGTTATACACGAGTTGCAATCTGAAAGGGGCTTTGGGCAATTTGTATGAAATGGCGAGTGCGACATTTTGTGGCAGTTCCTGTGGATATGTTTTGAAGTAGGGTTTCCATATTTTTCCTATGTTTTGTGCTACTATGGAGGTGGTAAAATACTTTTTGTGGTAGTGAATGCCAAAGTCGATGGCATTGCCTAATGCATAAGAGTAGAGGTAGTAGGAGTAGATGTTTTTTAGTGTGATGCCATAGGAAAAACTGGTGTCATTGAAAAGAGCCGTGTAGGATAGATTTAAAGACAGGTCGTTGGCATAAAATTTTCCTGTTTCTTGATTGTATTCGTCGTAACCATTAAACTTTCCGTAATTAAAATATTGGAGTGCGCCTGTAAATACGGCTTTGTTGGGCAGTGCGTAAGCGTATGCTATATTTCCAAAGTTCATGTCTGCTATATAGTTGTTGTATGTAACAGAGAGTTGATTGTATGTGTATGGGCTGATTGAGGCAGGATTGGAAAAGATCAAATTTACATCATTATCGTACAGGGCTATGCTGCTGCCGCCTAATGCAGATGTTCTTGCTGCTACTGCGATGTCTAAAAAACGAAAGGATTTAATTCCAATACTATTGCTTTGAGCGTAGATAGTGGTAACTAAAGATGAGAAAGAAAAGATATTGAATAAAAGTTTTTTCATTACACTTATAAAACGGAGTATAAGGTTAATTTATTGTATTCCCATTATTTTTAATACGCGTTCTATATCTTCAGGATAATCAATGCAGTAACTTTCATCTTTTGTTTCTATGCACAAGATTTTATATCCATTTTCTAACCATCTTAATTGCTCTAATGATTCTTTTTGTTCTAATGGTGATGGGGAGAGGCATGAGATGGATTCTAATATGTCGGCTCTGTATGCATACATTCCAACATGTTTGTAATAGATGTGTTTAAGATGCCATTCTTGTGCGGGGATATTTTTTAGGTAAGGAATGACGGAGCGACTGAAATACAGAGCACAGTTGTTTTTGTCTAAAGCGATTTTTACTTCTCCCTCGTTGAAGAGTGTTTGATGATCTTTGCAGATGCTGATGAGTGTGGCTATTTCATCTTTTTTTTTGAATGATTTGGCAAGTAATTCAATCTGATGAGGTGAAATAAATGGCTCATCGCCCTGTATATTTATCACTACATCAAAATTTTGGTTGAGTTGTTTGTATGCTTCAAAACATCGGTCGGTACCGCTGGGATGGTTGGTATGGGTCATTATTACTTTAGCATTTATAGATTCAGCGTGCTTATAGATCCGCTGGTCGTCGGTAGCGATGATGAGTTCGTTTAATACAGGGCATTTGGA
>DAHXOV010000357.1 GCA_027364695.1 bacterium | reverse complement strand
GATTGCATTGGCATTCAAAGTATCTTTAGCTCCATTTCATTTTTGGACACCTGATGTGTATGAGGGTTCGCCTGTAGTTATTACTGCGTTGATGAGTACGATTGTAAAAACATCTGTATTTGTGGCAATCATAAGATTGTTTTTATGGTATTTTTATCCTGCTTATAACCATTATGTGGAAATCATAGCGGGGCTCATTGTTCTTTCATTGATGATAGCTAATTTTTCTGCACTAAAACAAAATAATGTCAAAAGATTATTGGCTTTTTCAAGTATTAGTCATGCGGCTATTATGATGCTGTTGATGATTGCGAATGTGAGAAATAATATTACTATCAGTGCTTTATTATATTATACTTTTGCCTATTCGGTGGCGAGTATTGCAGCATTTGCGGTGATACAATTTGTCTCTCATCAAAAGGAAGAAAAATTAGAGGTATTGAAAGCTTTGATGTATAGGCATCCTGCATTGGGAGTTACTCTTATGATAGCCTTATTGTCTATGGCAGGTATTCCTGTTACGGCAGGTTTTTTTGCCAAATACTATGTTTTTTCAGTGCTTTTGATGTCTGCCTACAAGTGGATGATTTTGGTGGCTATATTAGCATCTGCCATATCAGTGGTTTATTATCTGAGAATCATTTTAGTTATGTTTGAAAAAGAGAGTAAGCCGCATCCTATTGATATTACTATGAATGTAAGAGAATGGTTTTTGATTGTTATTTCTGTGATATTACTGGTGGTTGCAGGTATTTATCCCGATTTAGTGGCCTATGTTCTTTTGGAATGAAAAATTTTCGTATAGTTATTTGTAATTAAATCATTGTAAGTGAGAATTGTTGGTGTTATAGTGATGATAAGTTATTTTTGTTTTTCGCAAAACAGAGCATACTTGCATAAAGTATGTAATATTCTGTGCTCAAAAGAATTTGCAGGCAGAGCTTATACTTATTATTCCAGTGAAAAGAAAGAAACAGGTATTGAAAAATCCCGTACATTTATCATTCAAGAGATCAGGAGAATAGGTGGATATGATTTAATGGAATACATTGAAAAATCTTCTCATTTTAATAAAAAAATCAAGTACAATAGATTTAAGTTTTCCGGTTCAATCCAGCCTCCGAATATTGAAATTAAAAGTAATAACATTTACTCTGTATCTTTAGGTATTAATGATAAAAAATTAGTATTAGGAAGAGATTTTTTGCCGGATGCTTCGTGTCCATCTATTGATTTTTATGGGGAATTGCTGAAAGATGATTCTGTACATTATGTAAATAAAGAAAAAGGGATAGTGTTGAAATTGGAAAACAAACTGATGTATTCTTCTTCGCAAGAAACAGGAGACCGTGTTATATTATATGTTGATAAAAGTGTATTAGATGGTTCTGAAGAAAGCATACGATGCGATTTGAAAATGAAGTCCAAACTTGAAACGATAAAAACAGATAATATTTATGCTTTTATTCCGGGTACTTTATATCCTGATAGTTTTATTGTTTTGTCAGCACATTACGATCATTTGGGAAATATTGATACTGTTTATTTTCCTGGGGCTAATGATAATGCTTCGGGAGTGGCTGTTTTATTAGAATTTATGAGCCACTTAAAAAAGAATCCTTTGAAGTATTCTGTGGCTTTTTTCTTTTTTACAGGAGAAGAAATTGGATTGTTGGGTTCAAAGCACTATGTGGAACATCCATTATTTGATTTGACAAGAATCAAGATTTTATTAAATATGGATTTAATGGGCGGGGGGAGCGATGGTATGATGGTAGTAAATGGAAAAATTTTTCAAAAAGAATATGCGCTACTTGAAGAAATTAATAAAAATAAATCTTTTTATCTTACTATAAAATCTCGAGGAAAGGCACAAAATAGTGACCATTATTGGTTTACAGAAAAAGGGGTAAAAAGTTTTTTCATTTATACCATGGGAGATATAAAGGCATACCATAATATCTACGATAGCGCTGATAAACTTAAATTCACCAATTATGAAATATTTTTTCAACTGATTACAGAATGGTTAAAGAAATTATAGAAAATCATGTGCCACATTTACTAGTAAATAAGCATTACCAACTTTGATGAAAATAAAACAAAAAATTTTTTATATGAGAAAATTATTATTTACATTTGCCAGAAATTACATTATGCAATCAAACAAAATTAACTTGTATGCAGCATTTATTTTAATGTTGATAAGTATTTTGTCTTGTAAGAAGTCTGAACCCACTGGTCAAGTGGACACAGAATCTCAAACAGCTATTGATTATTCTATCTGTGAAAGAGAATTTGCTCAAATGGGGCCTACCTCTACCAATCTCGTCATCAAAACCAAAAGTAGTCCACCCCGATTAGCCAATGGATATTCGGATATAATATCTATCTGCGATACGCTCACATACCTATCAGGTGATACATCATGGACATCTCCCACTCATCAAGACCCTGTATATGAATACGATTTTGGAGCCTGTGGATCTTATGCTTTTGATGGCATACCAAGGACGGGAAAATGGCAAATTACTTTCAGAAAAGGCGGGATTAAAAAGCCAGGAACATCCTTGCTCATCCGTTTATTGAACTACAAATTAAGCACCGTTACCTATTCTGCCGATAGCGTAGTGTTTAAGAATGGTGGAGAGAACAATGGTATTTATACTTATACCATAAGCGTTTATAATGCTTTGTGTACAGCATCTACATGGACAATAAGTTATTCCAGTACAAGGTCAGTAATGGTAGATACAAAAAATACGACAGATCCAACAGATGATAATACTACTATTGTCAGCGGGAGCGCTTCAGGAAAAAACAGAGAAAACAGAAACTTTACTGTAACCATCAATAGCTTAACTAAACCCGCTAATTGTAAATATATTACCAAAGGGACCGTGCAGATAAGTCCATCAGGATTAAATACCAGAACCATTGACTATGGAAATGGTACTTGCGATAACAAAGCCAGTGTTTCTGTTAATGGAAGTACATTTGAAATTACATTAAATTGATTTTTAAGCAGATGAAATTAGAAAATATCTTTTCTATTTATCAGGCGATGGAAGAGTCGGGTATCATACTATCCTTCAAGGGAGATGTTACTTCAGATTTACTCACTTCTGTTTTGCAGATTATGGAAAATAAATTAGAGAGCATACAAGAAGAACCAAAAGTAAAAAAGAAAGTATATCATGTACTCGTAGAATGCTTGCAAAACCTTTATCATCACATGGATGAAATACCATCTCATATCAACGGAAAAGAGAGGTCTGCTATTTTTATGATAGGTAAAACAGACGAGGGGTATTCAATCCTAACAGGCAATTATATACTTAATGAAAATGTATTAGGACTTAAAAAACGTATGGATGATATTAACGCACTCACAAAAGAAGAACTCAAAGAATATTATAAAGAAGTGCTTGCCAATGGCGAAATATCTATGAAAGGTGGTGGTGGGCTTGGAATTATTGATATAGCCAGAAAATCGGGCGAAAAACTTGCTTATGAATTTTTGCCTATTGCAAACAACATCTCTTTCTTTATCCTGAACATTAAAATAATTAATAAATCATCATAAACAAAAACTATCAACTATGAATAAATTAGAAGTAGAAGCAACCCCAAAAACGCCTTATTTAATGTTTGATCCAAAAAACAAAACCATTATTATCAAAGGGCGTTCTATACCTGAAAATTCTGTGCAATTCTATACGCCTGTGCTCAATGCACTTGACCAATGGATACAGGAAAAAACAAAAGACAAAGTTACTGTTTCCGTCCAGTTAGAATACTTTAACACCAGTTCATCAAAGTGTATACTGGACATATTTAAAAAATTGCAGGAATTGAACAAAAATGGTGCCCAAATTGATGTTACCTGGATATATGAAAAAGACGATGAAGATATGATGGAAGCAGGGCAAGATTACCAAACCATTGTAGGTATTCAATTTAAAATGGTAGAAACTGAGGAATAGTATAAGCAAATTTTTATATAACATAAAGCAAGGAGGAAATACTCCTTGCTTTTCATTTTAAATTATGCGATGGCAATACATCCATCTCAAAGAAATAGACAGTACTAATAACTATTGTAAGGAAAATGTTACTACTCTTTCCGTTCCAGCTTTCGTTTATACTGACTATCAAAGTAAAGGAAAAGGACAACAAAATAATTTGTGGTACAGCGAATCAAAAAAAAACTTATTGTGCTCCATTGTTTTGCCTATTTACTTTCAGGCAGAGAACAACCACCACATCAGTCAATGGGTATCCATTGTCCTTGTTAGCTTACTAAAAACACTTAGCATCCCTGATCAGCAAATAAAAATTAAATGGCCCAATGATATTATTATCAATACTCAAAATGGATATAAAAAAATTGCAGGCATACTTATTGAAAATATCATTGAAAAAAATAACATCATCAAAAGTATTATTGGCATAGGTTTAAATATCAATCAAACTGATTTTCTTCAACTCAACAAGACAGCTACTTCTTTGAAGCATATTACGCAACAAACATATCACATACATCAAGTTGCTAATACCCTCACAACCACCATAGACACTTACTATCCATTACTTCATCTTCAAAAATTTTCTTCTATTTATTACCAATATATTCAATATCTTTACGGGTGGGACACAGAATTTTTATTCAAAAATATGGGTAATCAGATCTTCAAAGGAAAAATTACAGGCATTCATGATGATGGCAAAATACGTGTTCAAACTCAACATGAAACATTCACTTTCAATAACAAAGAAATACAATTTTTACTCTAACTCAACCAATCATATATGACAAATACTTTTCGTCTTTCAATGATTCTATGCTTTTTATATACATTCTCAATTTACAGCCAGTTCTCTGTTGTGCTCAAGTACAAAAAAGCCAGGTGTGGTGGGGTAAGAACACCCGATACTACCTCTTATTTTATACTGGCTAATAAGAAATGGATCATTCAATATCCCTCTCAAAAAATAGATACTATCTACACCGACGTTAATGGGAAAATAAAAATACCAAATAAAAAAGGTGCCTACTACTTATATGAACCATGGAAATTTTACCATCAATGCCCAAATTTTACTATTCAATTATATGATAAAAGCTGCCTCAACAAAGCATGGCAAACCCCCGACTTTACCATCACAGTCATTTCAAATAAAAAATACAAACTATCACCCTTATATCTCAATACCCACTGCCCTGATAAGCATCCTTGCCTAAGAACAGATACCATAATACCTCACATACCCCGTCAATAATTTTATCTATTAAATTATTTTAAATTTTAAAGAAAACTTGTAAAACAAAAATAGTTTCCATAGTTTTGCCGCCGATAATGAAAAATGTCAAAGAACATATACTTGCTGCTGCACAGGCACTTTTTTTCAAAAAAGGCATTCGTAGTGTTAGTGTAGATGAAATTGCCTCTGCATTAAAAATGTCCAAAAAAACCATTTATGAGTATTTCAAAAATAAAGATGACATTGTATTGGAACTTGTTAAATCGCATATTCACTTTCATCAAAAAGAAATTGAAAAACTGATTAAGAAATCCGATAACATCATAGAAGAGACCCTCGCCATAGTAAAATGCTCTTCTGAAATGATGGAACAAATCAACCCTAATGTCTTTGAAGATCTTAAAACCACTTATCCAAAAGCATGGAACTATCTTGAAGAATTTAAGAAAACATTTATTATAGCTACTATAACCAAAGGGTTACAAAAAGGACAAAAACAAAGACTTATCAGAAAAGATATTAATGTAAAATTAATGGCATACCTGCGACTGATACAAATCAATTTACTCTTTCAAACGGATATTTTAAGAGAGTTTAATATGTCAGTTAATGAATTGCAAAATCAACTTACCAAACATTTCTTATATGGCATCGCCACAGAAAAAGGAATTAAGATAATAGAAAAACATCAAAAAAAATAATTTTTTTAAACTTATGAAAACTACTAAAACCATTATAGTTTCCTTAGTTTATATTGCAGGAAATATTTTATCACAGAATAATTTCAAAACACTATCTCTCAAAGAATCTATTGATTATTCAATTACTCATAACATTAATTACCTTAATGCTCAAACCGAAGTAAAAATATCAAAAGCACGAAATTGGGAATACACAGGTATTGGATTACCACAGGTGTCTGCCTCTTTTGACTTAAAGGATTATTTAGATCTTCCTACATCTTTACTGCCGGGTCAGTTTTTTGGCGCCCCTCCTGGCACATACGTTCCTGTCAGGTTTGGTACTCAATACAATGCAACAGCGGGTATTTCTGTATCTCAAATTCTATTTAGTTCTGACTATATATCGGCATTGCAAGCATCTAAAGAATTGATAGAACTGACTCAGAAAAACTTACAACGAACTAAAATAGAAACTCAAGTGCAAGTAACAAAAGCATATTACAATGCTCTCATCGCAAAGGAAAGATTCAATATCATTCAAGCAAATATATTAAAATTAGAAAAACTGCTTCATGATACAAAAACACTTCATGAAAATGGTTTTGTTGAAAAAATAGATTTAGATAGAATTCAAATTGCATACAACAATCTCATCACTGAAAAAGAGAAATTTTTACGACTCATTGGTTTAAGCCAAACACTCTTGAAATTTCAAATGAATTATCCACTCTCTGATTCTATTGTTCTTACTGATTCCATTACTATGTTCAAAGACAAAATTGCAGAGATAAATAACTTACAATTTTCTGCCGAAAAAAGAATTGAATATCAAATTTTTCAACAACAAAAAAAATTAAATGAAATTGACTTGGGAAGATATAAAATGCAGTTTTTACCTTCATTGATCGCTTATGGTTCTTATTCTAAAAATGCACAAAGAACAGTATTTGATGTTTTTGATTTATCAAAAGATAAACAATGGTTTAATATAGCATTAATTGGATTTACGCTCAATTGGAATTTATTTACATCTGGTCAAAGATATTTCAGAATACAACAAGCAAAATATAATGTTATTAAAACTCAATACAATTTGGAACAAATCAAACAAACAGTAGAATTAGAATATCAATCAGCATTCATCAACTATCAAAATGCACTTGCTTCTCTCAAAATACAAGAAAGCAACCTGCAATTAGCTCAATCTGTTTTTGACACAGCCATCAAAAAATACGAGGCAGGCGTGGGTTCTAATTTAGAAGTCATTAACGCAGAAACTTCACTCAAAGAAGCACAGACCAATTATCTTTCTACTTTATATGAAGCACTCTCTGCAAAAGTAGATTTAGATAAATCATTCGGAAACATTCAATAAACTCAATATATATGAAAAAACCATTTTCTTTATTTGCTCTTACAATACTTGTAGGATGTGGTTATCAAAAGAATGATGATTTGAATCAATTACTTAAAAAAGAAATTGAATTGAAAAAACAACTAACTGAGGTACAAGCAAAAATAAGAACACTAAGAAAGGACACTACTTATCCTGTACTTGTATCTGTGGAAAAATTATCTCCGCAAATTTTTCAATCTTACTTGGTTTTTCAGGGCAAAGCAGATGCCGATGACAATGTATCTGTATCTTCTGAAATGGCAGGAACAGTAACAAGAATATATGTAAAATCTGGCGATAATGTAAAAGCAGGTCAAATACTTGCAGAGACCGACTCTCGTGTCATACAGCAATCTATACAAGCATTGCAAAGTAATTTAGAGTTTGTAAATGAACTTTATGAAAAACAAAAAAAATTATGGGAACAAAAAGTTGGCACTGAAATACAATATCTTCAGGTAAAGTCTCAAAAAGAGAATCTGGAAAAAACGCTGGCTTCATTGCAAGAACAATTGAGAATGACCAAAATTATTTCTCCCATAGACGGTACTATAGATGCGGTAGATGTTAAGGTAGGTCAGCTTGTAGCGCCAGGTTTCTCTGCTATAAGGGTCATTAATTTTAATCATTTAAAAATAAAGTCAGAGATCCCTGAAAATTATATTTCTCAAATACATCAGGGAAACGCTGTAACTGTTATTTTCCCGGATATTCAAGACAGCATTGATTCTAAAATAACATACGTGTCGCGTACGATAAATAATATCTCTCGTACATTTAATATAGAAATATACATTGGAAATAACCATACATTATATCCCAATCAAATGGCAATTTTAAAAATCAATAATTATACTTCTCAAAAACCCGTCATCGTTGTTCCAGTAAGTTATATTCACACAGACCATAATGGGGATAAATTTGTTTATCTATCAGAAAATAATCAAGTGAAAAAAGTGAATATTCAAACAGGAAAAATATCAAAGGACAAAGTGGAGGTACTATCAGGATTGAAAGAAAATGATTTACTCATTAAAACCACTGTAGCTATACCTGAAAAGACAGCTGTTATTATCCAAAATAATTCTATACTGTAAATTCTCATTGCATCAGTGCTTAAAAAAACGAATTATGAACAATATGAACCCTTTCAAAGAATTCAAACTAAGTTCGTGGGCAATAGAAAACCGTATTGCCATTTATATACTTACTGCGTTCATTACCGTAGCAGGAATCATGACTTATATCTCATTACCAAAAGAGAGTTTTCCCGATATTGTTTTACCTAAATACATTATTACGACTATCTATGGAGGTAATTCACCTGAAAATATAGAAAACACGATTACAAAACCATTAGAAAAAAAACTAAAATCTATTCCTGGAATTAAAAAAATTACCAGCAGTTCATTACAAGATGTATCTTTAATTGTTGTAGAATTTAATTCAGACATCAAGCCAGAAAAAGCCCGTCAGGATGTAAGAGATAAGGTAGATGAAGCAAGGGTAAATCTGCCTGCAGACCTTACAAAAGAGCCTTATATAAAAGAGATTGCGTTTTCAGACATTCCCATTATGTTTATCAATATAGCAGGACCGATGGATTTAATTGAACTAAAAAAATACGCAGACAGAATGAAAGACGAAATAGAAAGCATGAAAGAAATTACTGAAGTAAGGATGGTAGGAGCACCTGACAGAGAAATACAAATTAATGTTGATATGTATAAAATGCAATCAGCCAATCTTACTTTAGGAGACCTTGAAAGAGCTATACAAGCGGAAAATATTACTATATCTGCAGGAAATGTACCTGTTGGTGCACAAAAAAGAAACATCAATATCAAAAAAGAATTTAAATCTATTGACGATATAAAAAATATATTAATTGTTTCTCAAAGTGGCGCCAAAATGTATTTGAAAGATATTGCCGAAGTGAAAGATACCATTGCAGAAATAAAAAGTTATGCCAAAATGAGTAAGAAAAATGTTATCACACTTCAAGTCATTAAAAGACCTGGAGAAAATCTAATAGCCGCTTCTGATAAAATATACAAAATTATTGATAAACTTAAACAAACAGAATTCTCAAAAGATATTGATATAGTGGTAACCGGTGACCAATCTGAGCATACTAAAATTTCTTTAGAAGATTTAATTAATACCATTGTGATAGGATTCTTACTTGTTACTTTTATTTTAATGTTTTTTATGGGTGTAACCAATGCTCTGTTTGTCGCTTTGTCTGTACCACTATCTATGTTCATTGCGTTTTTAGTAATGCCATCTTTAGGTTATAGTATGAATATGATTGTACTATTTGCATTTTTACTGGCATTAGGGATAGTGGTAGACGATGCTATTGTGGTTATTGAGAATACACATCGTATTTTTGACAATGGCAAAACACCTATTCATACTGCTGCTAAGAAAGCTGCGGGTGAAGTATTTTTACCTGTATTAAGCGGAACACTTACAACCGTTGCACCATTTGTGCCACTGGCCTTTTGGAAAGGGGTCATAGGAAAATTCATGATGTTTTTACCCGTTACTCTTATTATTTCATTGTTTGCTTCTCTCTTTGTAGCGTATATAATTAATCCTGTTTTTGCTGTGGATTTTATGAAACCGCATCATGAAGAACATAAAAATTATGGAAGAATAAATAGAAAGGCATGGTTACAAATCATTATATACATTATTGTTGCTGCATTTTCATATTTATCAGCCAACAGAGCTTTAGGAAATATTATTCTAACCATGGGAGTATTTTTAATTATTCATCGTTTGTGGTTATATAAAGTTATTGCAAAGTGGCAAGAAGTATTGTGGCCAGAAATGAAGAATGCATACGGAAAACTCTTATCATGGGCACTGCATAGACCCGTAAAAATGCTCTGGTATACAATTATTTTATTGATTGTTAGTATTGTGTTTTTTGCCATCAGAAAGCCCCCTGTATTGTTCTTTCCAAGTGGAGATCCTAATAATATCTACATATACATAGAACTACCCGAAGGCACTGCTCCTGAATATACTGATAAAATAGCATCTTTAGTAGCTAATAAAGTGGATTCTGTTTTTGGTAAAAATAATCCTGTTGTCAAATCTGTTATTAGTAACGTGGCTATAGCTGTAACAGACCCAAGAGAGGATGATCAAAATACTTATCCCAATAAAGCTAAAATAAGCATCAACTTTGTAGAATATGGGAAAAGAAATGGTATTAGTACTTCTATGTATTTGAAAAAATTACAGGAAATAAAATGGAACATACCTAATGCAAGAATGATAGTGTCAAAAGAACAAATGGGACCACCATTGCCTAAGCCCATTGTAGTAGAAATACAAGGAGATGATTTTAATGAGATAACATATTATGCTGATTTGGTAAAGGCAAAAATTGATGAATTAAAAAATCATGGTATTGTAGAACTGAAAAGTGATTTTATAGATAATAAGCCAGAAATATGCTTAGATATAGATAGAGAAAAAGCCAATAGGGAAGGACTATCTACTGCTCAATTAGCAATGGAAATAAGAAAAGCAGTGTATGGTATAGACAGATACTCTAAATTTAAAGATACAGATGATGAATACCCCATCCAAATCAGATACCTCCCATATCAAAGAAAAGACATAGAAGCATTACGAAATTTAAAAATTACTTTTAGAGATATGAATATGGGTGGAATTCTTAGATCTCTTCCACTCGCTGCTTTTGCTGATATTAAATATGTAAATACTTATGGAGGAATTAAGCATAAAAACAAAACTAGAATAATTACCTTATCTTCTGATGTAAAAGAAGGATTTAATGCCAACGAAATAGTAGCACAAATAAGAGAAATGATCAATACCATACATCCCCCACAAACTGTAAGTATAAAGATAGGCGGAGAGCAAGAAGAACAAGCGGAGACAGTGAGTTTTTTAAGCAACGCTTTAATGGCATCTATTGGCCTCATTCTTTTAGTTTTAGTATTGCAGTTCAATTCTGTTGGAAAAACTTTAATTATTTTATCTGAAATTGTGTTGAGTATCATAGGTGTATTAATTGGTTTTGGATTATTTAAAATACCTATGAGTATTGTTATGACAGGTGTAGGTATTTTTGCTTTAGCAGGAATAGTAGTAAGAAATGGTATATTACTCATCGAATTTGCAGAGCAATCTTTAAAAGAGGAAAAATCGATTATGATGGCTGCTTACCATGCAGGATTTGTGAGAATGGCACCTGTTGTTCTAACCGCTGCTGCGGCTATACTCGGGCTCATTCCACTGGCACTTGGGCTGAACATTGATTTTATCGGCTTATTTAAATCTTTTGAACCACATATTTATTTTGGTGGTGATAATAATGTCTTTTGGGGTCCTTTAAGTTGGACAATGATATTTGGACTCCTCTTTGGTACTTTTCTTACCTTAATTTTAGTGCCTTGTATGTTTCTTATTTCCGAGCGAATAAAAAGAAAATCTGATATTATATTAAAATATTTTGATTTACCAAAAGGATTGAGATATGTCCCTTTTCTTGTAGCAATATTACAATTGATATTAAAAATAAAGGGAAAGCATTTAGACTTTAGTGAAATAGATCTATGAAATAAATTATTTTAGATAATCTGAAATTTAATGGAACTTGTATTACAAAACATAGCTATTCTATTAGTATGAGGGAATTGAAAGTTATTTGTTCATCTTTTGCTGATAAATGTCCTGTTAAATAACAATCACCATTTCACCTTTTGGTAAATGTTTTGTAAAATGTTGTATCATTTCTTCAATGCTGCCGCGTAAGTGTTCTTCGAATATTTTAGATATTTCTCTTGATATACCAATTGGTTTTTCGGCGCCAAATATATTTTTCAGGTCATTTAATGTTTTTAATAATTTATGCGGACTTTCATACAACACAATAGTATAAGGTAATAGAGATATTTCCTGTAATTTAGTTTGCCTTCCTTTTTTGATAGGCAAGAATCCTATAAAAACAAAGTGATGCAGGGGCTTTCCACTACATACCAATGCAGGAATAAAAGCTGTTGGACCTGGCAAACATTCTACTTTGACATTATTATCTATGCAATGCTTTACTATTAAATAACCTGGATCAGAAATGGCAGGAGTACCTGCATCGCTTATCAATGCTATATTTTTATTGTTTTTTAAATCAATTAAGATATTTTGAAGAATATAATGTTCATTAAATGAATGATAGGATTTCAATGGTGTTTGTATATTGTAATGTTGAAGTAGTGGTTGAGAAGTTCTGGTGTCTTCAGCTAAGATATAATCTACACTATTTAATACCTCAATAGATCTCAATGTCATATCTTTTAAATTGCCAATGGGCGTGGGAACTATAAACAATTTGCCTGACTTATTCATTTTTCGGCACAATTAAAATTGAATAATATGTTGTTTGAAATTCCATATATCAGAAATGATGAGTTTATTTACCCATTTATCTGTTTTTCCAAGGATAGCCATTAAAATTAGTTGTGCCATCAATGATGCGCAATGTGTAGTTACAGTATTTACTATTCCTGCTTCAGCACAACTGGGGGCTTCTTCTGGCAATGGTGGTTCAGGAAAAATGTCTCTTAAATTTTTACTTCCATTGTAATTTAATAGTGCTGTTTGTGAAGTCCATTTGAAAATACTTCCAAATACCAGTGGTTTTTTAAGGCTTACGCATACATCATTGACAAGATAACGAGTATTAAAATTATCTGTGCCATCTGCGATAATATCGTATTGTGTCATCAGTTCTTCTGCATTGGTTTCATCCAATAAAACATTGTGTTCGATGAGTTGGATAAAAGGATTTCTATTAGAAATTTTTTCCTTTGCCAATGCTGCTTTACTTTGGTTAATGTCATTATAGTTGTAGAGATATTGACGATGAAGATTGTGAATAGATACTGTATCGAAGTCAGCAATCCCTATTCTTTCCATTCCAATGCCACTGCACATCTGCAATAAAGGGCATCCTAACCCGCCTGCACCAATAATCAATAAAGAGGTTTTATTTATTTTTTCTTGGTTTAAAAAACCAATTTCTTCAATAATAATTTGCCGCTGATAATATTTAAATTCTTCTGTATTCATTGACTTTATTCAAATAAAACATAGTCCCAGTCTTTATACACTACTTCTAATCCTTTGTTTTTTATCATAGCAGCAACTTGGTTGATGGTTCTATTGTCATCTATTTCAAATTGTTCTAATGAGTTTTTTTCTAGTGTATATCCCCCAGGATTTGTTTTCGATTCTGCACTCATTGATGTAAATCCAATCTCCGCTAATTCGTTTCTAAATTCTGCACATTCTCTTGTAGATAAAGAGAGTTCTACATCGGGATTGAAAATTCTATATGCGCAGACCAGCTGTTTAAGCTCTTCATCTGTAATATGAATGTTTTCATGAATGGCTCCAATGGCAGGACGAATGCGTGGAAATGAAACAGAAAACCTGGATTTCCAATATTTTTTTTGTAAATAGTTCAAATGCAAAGCTGTAAAAAAAGAATCTACGCGCCAATCTTCCAAGCCTAATAAAACACCCAATCCAATTTTATGTATTTCTGCTTTACCTATTCTATCAGGGGTTTCAAGGCGATAATAAAAATTACTTTTTTTACCTTTTGGATGATATTTTTTATAATTTTCTATATTGTAGGTTTCTTGGTACACCAGTACTGCATAAATGTTTTTTTCAGCCAGCATTTGGTAATCTTCATCATTTAAGGGCTGTACTTCTATTGAGATATTGGTAAAATGTTCTTTTAATAGATCTACTGCATGTGCAATATAAGCAACATTTGCTGTTTGATTGTCTTCTCCTGTAACGATTAGTATGTGTTGAATTCCTTTGTTTTTTAAGAAGAGGGCTTCCTGAACGATTTCATTTTCGTTCAATGTTTTTCTTGGAATTTTGTTGCCTAAACTAAAGCCACAATAAGTACAGATATTTTTACATTCGTTGGATAAGTACAATGGGGCGTATAGCAATATATTTTTCCCAAACCTTTGACGGGTAAGCCATTGGCTCTTTTCTATCATTTCGGGTAAAAATTTTTTCGCAGTTGGGGACAGGAGACATGCAAAATCAAATACATTTATATCTCCTTTTTGTAATGCTCTTTCTACATCTGATTCTTTTACATTGTAAATAAAATGCTCTGTTTCTTTCCATTTATATTGATGAAAGATGTCTTTGAATGAGTGATTCATTTTTTTAATAATAACTGGATGTCTGTGTTCAGTATCTGATACACAAAATTACAAAATTTATTTCTTACCAAATTTTGATAGGAGTGCATTTATAGCATTATTATCATTGATTGCAAATTTGTTGTTTATTAGGTGTTTTATTTTTCAATTCGTCTGTAAGTTTGTTTTGCTCTTCTATTTAGATAAAATACCCATAGAGGATGATATTTTACTGATAAAATTATTTATATTTTATATTTTGGTAATTAAAGAAACCTTGGTCTTAAAAAAAGATCATAAGTACTCAAAGCATTTATTCTATAGGGATATTTTTTCTTTTTAATATATCGCTTGATAAAATAAGGAATCAGAGAGAAATAAATATAAGAACTAAGAAAATCAAGTTTTATTTTTAATTTTGTTTTCCAGCAGTTGAATTTTTTTACACGATAATTCGCGTGTTCAGTATAGTTTAATTTTTCAGCCATTCTTTTTGAATCTGTCCATGTTGCGTTGATAATAGTTGTTATTTCTGAATTGTTCATATAATTTTTCCATTCATTGATCTTTTGTGGGTTGATGGGTTGAGTGATACTTTTATGGATAATATAAAAATGTTCTTTTAATTTTTGGTGTGTTATGGTTTGAAAGAAATGATTAGTTATGGTGGGATAATTAAAAAATTTTTCTGTGTAAGGGATAGATAAAAATTGAGATATGTTTTGAAGTGTAGTAGTGCTTTCATTGATAAGTTTTTCGTAATTGACAATATGAAACGGAGTGTGATATTGTTTCAATATTTTGAAGTAGTTATGGAATGCATATATCCATGTATGTATGTATAAACAAGTAGGTTTGAAAAGGCTTCTTCCTTCTGCCCGTTTAAACTTGGAATACACATTGTCTCTTGGGTCTCTTACTAATAATAAAACTTTTGCATGAGGGAATAATTTAAGATAATGATGAGCTAAATAATATCTTAATTGTTTATCTATAATTGTTGTAACCTTTGATAAGTCTTTATTTATGCCAAATGCAAGGTAGGAGATTCGTATTACTCTTTTATAATTTAAGTGTTCTTTAAATTTTAATAATAATTCGTATAATACATCTTTCCCACAAAAGAAAGGATATAATTTGCCTTCACTCATTAAAATGAAATCAGCGCAATAATTTTTTATTGTTTCTTCTGTCCAGCGGTTTATTTTTTGATATTTTTGTTTTAGTATAATGGGAAATACTTCTTCTGATGTAAATATAACTTGTTCATGCATCATCAGCATTATACCTAATAATGTAGAAGCAGACCTACCTGTGCTAAATAGGTATGATATATTTAAATTATCTATTTGATTTAAAGTTACCTTATCTATATTTTGTGGTTTTCCGACAATAGGATTAAAATCATGAACATCTTCCATTTGAAAAGAAGAGATAAGGGTTCCTTGTTTTTTGATGAATTTGTTTGGTTCTGAAGAGCAATTATTCATAACAATAAAGTTCTAGTTCTTGAATACTCACATTTTCCCCTTCGTAGAGTACATACACTCTTTCCATTAAATTTTTTAACTGTCTTACATTGCCTGTGTAGTCAATGCTTTTGAGATACTCAATGATTTTTTGATCAAAATGTTTCTTATTAACCTTGTAACAATCACTCATTTGTTCTGAAAAATAATCTACTAATAAGGGTATGTCTTCCTTCCTTTCATTGAGTGATGGAATAGGAATATGTATTACATTCAAACGATGGTATAAATCTTCTCTGAAAGTTTGTTTTTTAATTTCTTCCTTTAAATTTTTATTGGTGGCCGCGATGAGCCGTACATTTACTTCAATGTCTTTTTCACTGCCTACTCTTTGAATTTTATTTTCTTGTAACGCTCTTAATACTTTTGCTTGTGCAGATAAACTCATATCTCCTATCTCATCCAAAAACAAAGTACCGTTATTGGCTTGTTCGAATTTCCCTTTTTTTTGAGCAACAGCACCAGTAAAAGATCCTTTTTCATGTCCAAAAAGCTCGCTTTCAATGAGTTCGGACGGTATAGCCGCACAATTGACTTCTACAAAAGGGGCGGATGCTCTGTATGAAAGGTCATGTATTCTTCTTGCTACTAATTCTTTACCTGACCCATTTGGACCTGTGACGAGAACTTTTGCGTCTGTCAATGCAACTTTGTCTATGACAGACAATAACTTTCTGATTGCTTCACTCTCACCAATGATTTCAGGAGTATTGATATTGGATACTGGTTTATTGGACGCTTTGTTTTTTTGTATGTTTTTATTTCTATTCAGCGCATTTCTGCAAACAGTAATCAACTTATCTATACCAAAAGGTTTTTGTAAATAGTCAAATGCACCTGCTTTCATAAAATTAACTGCCGTGTCAATGTCTCCGTGCGCGCTCATTACTATAAATGCAGTGGGATAATTCAACGCTATTATTTTTTGAAAAAGTTCTTCACCGTTTAACTTTGGCATTTTAATATCACATAATAAAACATCGTATTTTTCTTTTTGAATTTTTTCTAGTGCTTCTGCACCGTTGCTACATTCGTCTATCGAAAATTTTTCTGCTTCTAAAATTTCTTTTACTACAGACCGAATGGCTTTTTCATCATCTATAACTAAAATTTTGCTCATATCTGACACAAAGTTAATGCAAATTTATCAATTTCAATTAAAATTAAGTTATACTTATTTATGATTAAAATCATTGTAATATTCATTCTCTGTTTTTACTGTCTATCCATATAGTTACTGGTCCATCATTGATTAAGCTGACTTTCATATCTGCTGCAAACACGCCACTTTCTGCTTTTTTTTGTAATAGATTTTCACACTCTGTGATAAATTTTTTATACATCATTTCAGCAAAATCAGCAGGAGCACTGTTTGTAAATGACGGGCGATTTCCTTTTTTTGTAGATGCAAAAAGAGTAAATTGACTAACTATTAAAACATCACCATTTACATCTGTTATGCTTTTGTTCATTTTGCCATTGTCATCTGAAAAAATTCTCATTTGTATTATTTTAGAGGCTATCCAACGAATGTCTTCATCTGTATCATCATTGCTTATTCCTACAAATATTAAAAGACCATTTTTGATTTGTCCAATGGTATTGCTTTCTGCCATTACTTTTGCTTCTGATACCCTTTGTATAAGACATCTCATTGTTACATCTTTTTGAAATGAGTGAATAAATCAATTTCTTTATTGGATGGTTTATCTTTGAATCTTAAAGACAACTTTTGATAGTATGTTTTATGTTTACTATGAAGTAATTCAATCTGATGTAATTTGTGAAATCTATTTAGGATCACTGTTATTTTAGGTGTTTGATAAATATGATGTTCTTTATTTGAAAAAATATCTTTTGCCGTGTATGTGTTGATAGCAGTGATTTCGTCATTTAATGAAAGAGCAGAATAGGCAGGACTTTCTGGTATGATATGAGATACAATATATTCCCCTTGCTGTTCTGTTACTTTGAATCCGAAATATTTTTCCCACCAGTATTCGCTTTCTGTGTATTTAATGTATAAACCAAAATGCTTGATTATTTTTTCAAACAGAGGTATGTAATCGTTAGAAAATAATAAGGTAGCATCAAAAAATGCCATATCTGTTTTATCTTTTGTAAATTCTATAAAAGCATTGATAATGCTTTCTAATGTATAAGGTGTTTGATTATTTATTTGTGCGTCATATAATTTTAGACACACATCTCGTAAAGATTTTTTTTTATTCGTTTTCATGATCAGATACATATCCAT
>DAHXOV010000346.1 GCA_027364695.1 bacterium | reverse complement strand
CCGATACCTTGGTGCAAAAATAGAACTGATATACGACGACAGCAGATACAAAGACATCAACTTATATGAAGGATGGAGAAGTAAAATATGGATAGAGTATATGCAAAAGGTAGAAAACACGACACGCAACCTTATCACTTTCGGCTTTGACATTCGCAACTATTGGAGAATACACAAGTATCTCTATTGGTGCAATAGATGGGCTTATGGGGGCTCACTGGGAACGGATAAACTTATTTATTATCTGGGTGGCGTGGATAATTGGTTTACCCCAAAATTTGACAACACCATCAATATTGTTAGACCAAACGAATACCAATTTCAAACACTTGCTACCAACATGCGCGGATTTAAACAAAATATAAGAAATGGAAATAATTTCTCTGTTCTCAATAGCGAACTTCGGTCTCCTTTTATTCGTTACTTGTTCAAAGATATTAAATCAGAATTTTGGAGAACATTCCAAGGCATTCTATTTGTTGATGTCGGTGCCGCATGGTACGGATGGAGTCCTATTAGTGAAGAAAATACAATTAATAAAAACATATTCAATTACAACCCATTCATCATCACCATCTACAATTATAAAAATCCTCTCGTAGGAGCCTTTGGCTTTGGTATTCGTGGAAAACTTTTTGGCTACTTCATGCGACTTGATTTTTCCTGGGGCATAGATGACTGGAAAACACAAGCCCGTATCAATTACTTCTCTATTGCTACCGACTTTTAGTACCCGGAGGGGGACTTGAACCCCCACGCCTTACAGCATACGCCCCTCAAACGTACGTGTCTACCAATTCCACCATCCGGGCATAAAATATTTGTTTGCAAATATCTATAAAAAAATACAATCATACAAACACCCTTCGTCCTTTGTTTTTATTTGAATTACAAGGCCTTTCTAATAGCCTAAAAACGGGTATGTAGGTATATACACTTTAATAAAATTAATAATACATTCTCACAAATATTTATTATCCATTATCTTCTAAACATTATTTTTCTATTACCTATTTTTGCAATTACTTGACATCTCAACTTATGCAGCATATCCTCATTACAACAAATGATAAAAAACAACAATACGAAGAGTTGTATCTACAACTCATTTACCTTCTTGAAGGTGAACCAGATCTTATAGCCCGAATGGCTACCACCTGCGCAGCTATCAAAGAAGCATTTAATTTTTATTGGATAGGATTTTATAGAGTAATAGAGAACGAACTTGTTGTAGGTCCATATATTGGAACACTTGGTTGCCTCCGTATAAAAAAAGGCAAAGGCGTATGTGGTATTTGTTGGCAACAACAGAAAACCATCATTGTCAAAGATGTGAATGAATTTCCAGGACATATAGCATGCAGTAATGTATCAAAATCAGAAATTGTTGTACCTGTATGCCAACATAACCAACTCATTGCAGTACTGGATATAGATAGTGAAGAATATGCTAAGTTTGATGAAATAGACCAGCAATATCTAGAGCAGATTGTAAAATTGGTATGATGAAATACACCATTCTTTTTTATTACCTTTGAAGCCATACAAACGATTTTATTTTATGATGAATGAATACATTGCGAATTTTCCTACACAACTGACCGAGGCGCTTCATCTCGCAAATAAATTCTCTTTTAATCCCCACAATGATATTCAAAACATTGTTATTTCAGGAATGGGAGGCTCTGGTATTGGTGGTACTTTTGCACAAGAGTATGCTTTCAGTTTTTCTTCCATCCCTATTTTTATCAACAAATCTTATCACTTACCTAATTTTATCAATGAACATTCCTTAGTTATTGCTTCTTCTTATTCAGGAAATACGGAAGAGACTTTAAATTGTTTTCATGATGCTGTAGAAAAACATGCTCAAATGATTGGAATTACAAGTGGTGGCAAGTTAGAAAAGTACTGTCAGCAACATCATTATCCTTTTATCATTATTCCCGACGGATTCCCTCCGCGCACTGCCCTTGGCTATTCACTGGTTCAAATACTCAACATATTCTCTTTACTCAATCTCATTCCAAGCGAATGGAAGAAAGAAATACAAGTATCTGCCGATCTCCTTACAAAAGAACAAAACAATATCCGTACATTAGCAAGAGAGATTGCCAAACAATTATTCAATACCTTTCCAATTATTTACTCATTGCATAGCGAAGCAATAGCCATCCGACTAAGGCAACAACTTAATGAGAATAGCAAAATTCTATGTAGCCATCACATGATACCTGAAATGAATCATAATGAATTAGTAGGGTGGAGATTGCTTCATAGTAAGCATACTGTTCTTTGCTTTCTTACTGACTTTGACCTAGATCAAAACAGAAGAAGATATGCCTTTTGCAAGCAAATTTTTATTCAGCATCAGATCCCTGTTATTGAACTAAAAGCCAAAGGAGGAAATATACTTCCTCAATGGATGTATCTTATTCACTTATCTGATTGGATATCTTACGAATTAGCGCTTCTCAATCATGCAGACCCTGTAGAAGTCAAAGTAATAGATCAATTAAAACAAACGTTAAACAATTAAAAATATATGGCAAAAATTGTAGTATTAGGAAGCGGCTTAGTTGGGAATGTAATCGCACAAGATCTGGCAACACATCATCAAGTTGTGGTAGCAGACAAAAATGCTATCTCGTTACAAAAATTACAAAACAAAAAGAATATTACAATCATTACTGCAGATCTCACAGATAAAAATTCTTTGCTTCCTGTTATTACAGACGCAGACCTCGTCATTACAGCATTACCCGGATTTTTAGCGTATAATATTGTAAAAAATATAATTGAATATGGAAAGAATGTAGCTGATATTTCTTTTTACCCTGAAGATGCCCTGAGCTTAGATGAACTTGCCAAAAAAAACAATGTTACTTCTATTGTAGATTGTGGTGTTGCTCCAGGTATGAGTAATTTCTTATTGGGTTATCACGCTGCCAGCATGCAGGTAGATGAATTCATTTGTTATGTAGGCGGGTTACCTGTAGAAAGAAAATTACCCTTTGAATACAAAGCACCTTTTTCCCCTATAGATGTAATAGAAGAATACACTCGCCCCGCTCGGTTAAAGGAACATGGAAAGATGATCGTTAAGCCCCCTTTATCTGAAACAGAACGCTTAGATTTTGAGGGCATAGGTACTTTAGAAGCATTCAATACCGATGGATTAAGAAGTTTGCTCTATAC
>DAHXOV010000328.1 GCA_027364695.1 bacterium | reverse complement strand
GTGTAAAGCCAGGATTTACACAGCCATTGGCGCCGCCTTATTATCCTGTACCGCTCAGTCCAACCAATCCTTCTTATTATTATTTGGATTTAAGTAATCTAACCGTCACAAGAGATGTACGTTTTACGAGTGAACCAGGTGCCTATATGTATGAAATGCACGTACGTATGCATTATGTTGACTCTATGATGAATAATTCCATCCTATCAAAATATGTAAATACCAAATATACACCTATTTTTTCTACTACGCTCAATGGTGGAGAATCTATGAAATTTACTTACACGTCTAACCAATTACTCAATAGTTTTTATTTATCTATTTTGAACAA
Source organism: bacterium (assembly GCA_027364695.1). Lineage (GTDB taxonomy): Bacteria > Bacteroidota > Bacteroidia > B-17B0 > Aurantibacillaceae > BPGX01. The sequence continues at coordinate 5,884 of DAHXOV010000328.1, read as the reverse complement.
TGATAATGACCCCAATATTTTATTTAGAAGAATTATCAAATTTGATTACATTATTTACGCAGCAAGTTATGATTACTATGTATTTTTGCAATCCAACATGCCATCTACATCTGTTGCACAGGATAGACCTATTTACAGCAATATATCTAATGGAGCGGTGGGTATCTTCGCAGCCAGGTCAAGAATACATGTCAGCAAACACCCTGCTAGTACCTTTGTAGATTTTATGGCAAGAACTAAACCTTTTTGTAATTTAAGATTTCTCAACTACGACGGCACCGTTTCTGCTACATGTAATTAGAGTAAGAGATCCTCATCAGGATTCCGCTGTTAAATCAATATTTAATACCTGGAGTGTTTTTTCAACAGCTCCTTTATGTTCTATAATAAACTCTTTTACAGATACAGATGCACTTGTATAAACATTTGTATCATGCAATAATACGTCTAATTGATTGTATAATTCATCTTCATTTTTCACAACAAAAGCAGATTTTAATTTTATCAGTTCTACTGCTTCATAAAACTTTTCATATTTAGGTCCAAAAATCACAGGAATCCCGTATGCAGCGGGCTCTAATATATTATGAATACCATCATAAAATCCACCACCAATGTATGCCAAATATCCATAGCGATAAATTTTATTTAAGATGCCAATGGTATCTATTATCAAAACATCTTTTAATGTCATCTCTTTTTCACTGTGTATTTGAGTATATCTGCAATATGATAATTTTTCACTTTCCAACAATTGTATCAATTTCAGAATATTTTTTTCACTTGTATCATGTGGAGTTATGATGCACTTTATAAGTCTGTTTTTTTTCAAGATGGGCAGTATTTTTATCAATATACGTTCATCCTGTGGCCATGTACTTCCCGCTATGATTGTTTTTTGAGCGTTACAAAATTTTTCTATTTCAGGAAAAGACAGGGACTGATGAGCGAGTTCCACTACCCTATCCACTCTTGTATCTCCTGATAAAAAAACATTTTTTTCATATCCTATTTTCTTCAATAATTTTACAGAGAGTCTATCCTGCACAAAAATTTTATCAAACACAGAAAGGGCATCAATAAAAATTTTTCCATACCACTTAAAAAATGGTTGATGTTTTCGAAATACAGAAGATATTAAAAAGCATTTGATATTTTTATTCTGTTTTTTTCTTTTTATTTCAAGTAAAAAATTTATCCAAAACTCATACTTAACAAAAATAATAAATCGTGGCTGAACAATATCTAAAAAATCACAGGCATTCTTAACCGTATCAAAGGGCATATAGAATATCCAATCAGCATATTCAAATTGTTTTTGAGCATTATATCCAGATGGTGAAAAAAAAGTTATTAAAATTTTATACTGTGGATACTTTGTTTTTATGCAAACAATCAATGGTCTTGCCTGTTCAAATTCACCTAAGGATGAAATATGAAACCATATTATTTCATTTTTATTATTTTGTAGTGTGTTCTTTAATTTTTCTCTCCATTTTTTTCTTCCATCTATTGCTTGCCATGCTTTTTTATTAAAAATACCAGCTATTTTGATTGCTAATACAAGACATTGTATAGAAAAAGTGTAAAGCGCTCTCATAATTAATTATAAAAGAAAAATCCATCGGCTTTGCGATACACAGGCAATATCCATCCAAATTTAAATCCGAATAAAAAATCATGTCTTATTTTATCATCTACCTTTGCCGTAGCATAATCATAATACCGAACATTCTTTGTGATGGCATAATACATTTCTATACCAAGAGTAAAATTTACATATCTGTTTGAAGATAAATATGTATATCCCAAATATTGATAGAAGGCAGGACCAATAGACAATCTGTCGTATCCTTTTACCCAGTTTCCTTTTACTGCCGCCACTTTTCTCTGTGCATCATAAAGTTTAATTTTATGTTGAAAATATCCCAATCCCAATTGATAGTGTATTCCTCTGTTTTTATTAATCCCATCAATATAAAAAATTCTTCCAAAGTTCAATGTCAAATTCCAGCCTCTTTCACTCACTCGTAAATCGGCAGGTAATCCTTCATTATCTATCACAAAACTTTGTTGTTCACTTGTCTCGGTTTTAAGTTGCGTTAAAACATCTTCCTTTACATTTTTTCCAAATATATAATTCGCATCCAGGGCTATTAAAAAATTATTGATAAGCTTATAAACAGCAGCCGTTCCCACACTCATATTATTGCCAAATCTTTTACTCAGATCACCCGATGGTAACTGAAAAGAAGCATGAAACTGAAAGTAAGGAAAGGCAAGTGATGAGTCATAAGTAAGTTGTGCAACATTTTGATGCGAAAAAAATACGAACAAAAGAACAATGAAACGATAATTTTTCATTGCTGCGAAAGTACTAAATTATTTACTCCCATCTTAGAAACATTCATTTTCATCATCCATATCTCTATGTATATCGCTTGCTGCTCTCAACAATCTATCGTTAATCGCTCTACCTAAACCAATATCAGGTAGTAAACCAGCAACAATAAGCTCTGCATCTGATGCGTCTATTTTATACAAGTACTCAAATATATGAGCCGCTGCCTCTATATCATCTGCTTTATTTGATAAATTATATACTTCAATATTTTCTTGTTCGGGTAATATGTTTTTTCCAAATATTATTACAGCGATTTTTTTATTTTGAAATTTTGGTAATATCTGTTGAATATCTCCTATTATCATTCTTTTTTTTGGCGAATAGTGTTTTCCCAATTGTCCAGGGGTATCAACTATTTCACTTTTATTTAACTGTGTTTTTAATTTTACTTTTCCAACATACTTTTCTATCTCTTCTATTGCTATACCTCCCAATCTATATACCACGATCTCATCGTTCTCTATCCCCACAATAGTAGATTCTATGCCTACTTTGCATTTACCTCCTTCTAATATGTATGGTATTTTATCTCCCAATTGTTCTGCTACCTGTATAGATGAAGTAGGACTGATGTATTGAAATGGGTTAGCACTGGGTGCTGCCAGCGGAAATTCTAATATATTCAGCAACTTCAATGTGAGTGGATGTGCAGGGATTCTTACTGCTACTTTATTGCTTCCTGCGGTAATGATATTAGAAATGCATTCTTTTTTTTCTACCAGAACAGTCAATGGACCTGGGGAAAAGTGTGTCATCAGTTTTATTAGCTTCTCATTTATATTTTGAGCTATGGTGTGTATGTATTCTATGTTTTTTATATGTACAATTAATGGATTAAATTTTGGTCTGTTTTTTATTCCAAATATTTTTGCTACAGCATTGGTATCAAAGGTATTTGCAGCCAAGCCATATACTGTTTCTGTAGGAATGGCTACCACTTCTCCACGCCTCAATAATTCTGCTGTTTTATAAATATCCTCTCCAATCATTTTTTATTTTTGCAATATTGATGGATCATTTTTTATTTTTCCATACAGGTCTATTAAAAATTTTTTTGCTTCTTCATATTCATTTTTTACTGTACCCTCCAGTATGGCTTCTTTTAAGGCATCTTTTAAAATACCTACTATCTTACCAGGTTGCAATTGAAACATTTGAATAATTTCCTCTCCTCTTACAGGTGGTTGAAAATTTCTAATGTGATCTTTCTCTTCAATTTCTTTTAATTTCTTTCTTACTAATTCAAAATTTTGTAAATACTTTTTTAATTTCAATGGATTTTTTGTTGTAATATCTGCTTCGCAGAGCAACATCAGATCATCTGTATCATCTCCGGCTTCAAAGAGCACTCTTCTTACTGCACTATCTGTTACTTCTGTTTTTGCCAGCACAATAGGCCTTAAATGTAATCGCACTATTTTTTGAACATATTTCATTTTTTCATTTAAGGGTAATTTTAACCTTTTAAAAATTCTGGGAATCATTCTTGCGCCTAATTCTTCATGCCCGTGAAAAGTGAAGCCATTGTCTTCTTCAAATCTTTTGGTTACAGGCTTGGCTATATCGTGCAACAGCGCTGCCCATCTCAACCATAAATGATGTGTTTTTTCACTTATGTTATCTAAAACTTGCAGTGTATGTATGAAGTTATCTTTGTGAGATATTCCATTTATGGTATCCACGCCTTTTAATTTTACTAGTTCAGGAAAAATAATATCTAATAATCCACTCTCATCTAACAAGCAAAAACCATAGGATGGTTTTTCAGATAAAATTATTTTGTTCAATTCATCCGTTATTCTCTCTTGAGAGACAATTTTTATTCTTTCTCTTTGTTCTTTGATGGCTTGAAATGTTGTTGCTTCTATCTTGAATTGCAATTTACCCGCAAATCTAATTGCACGAATCATCCTTAAAGGGTCATCACTAAAAGTAAAAGTTGGGTTCAATGGTGTTCTAATTATTCCATTTCCCAAATCATTTATGCCACCAAATGGATCTAAAAATTTTCCAAAGTTTTTTTTATCAATACCTATGGCTAATGCATTGATAGTAAAATCCCTTCTTTCTTGATCTTCTTCCAGTGTACCTGTTTCCACCGATGGCTTACGAGAATTTTGTCTATACGACTCCTTACGAGCATTAACTAATTCTATCACCATATCACGATAAGCTATATGAGCTGTTCCGAAGTTTTTAAAGACACTCCATTTTGCCTCTTTTCCTAATTTCTCACATATTTTTTCTGCTACTTCCAGTGCACTATGGATGCACACTATATCCAATTCATTGCCCACCTTACCATACAATAGACAATCTCTCACCACGCCTCCTATCAAAAATGCTTCTGTATCACATTCATCTACTGACCGTTTAATGGTATGTAATACCATAAGCAAAGAACTCTTTCCCGAATCCATATTTTTATTTTCAGATTCATTCAAACCAAGCAACAGTTGACTTAATTCGCATGTTTCTATGCTAATTATCTTATTTCCATTCGACTCTTTCATCCTGTTTTAATTAAATAAAATAGGCTGCAAATATAGATACAAAAACAATTGCATTTATTTCCAATTAAAATATCTGTAAATTATTTTATTGCTCATTGATTCAATCAGCCACTGCTTATTTTATATTACTTTGTAGCATCAAATACAGTCTTATGCTTACATTTACTATTTTAGCCCACTAAAATCAAAATGAAACATCCTTTTTGGAAGATATTTGTATGGACATTAGGGCTGAGTGCGCTAATAATACTCCTCTTTCGAATTTACCAGTCTTTTACAAAAAATGAATTTATATCGTCTCTGCAACTATTGTCATCTTCTGAAAATCTACTCTGTCTATCTTTAATTTTATTTTTAATGCCTGTCAATTGGATGATTGAAAGTTGGAAATGGTACCAGGTCAGTATTCTTGTGGAAAGAATAAATTTTCAAACTGCTATCCATTCAGTATTTGTGGGGCTATCATACGGGCATTTATTACCTGGCAGAAGCAGTGAATTTTTGGGAAAAATTCTTTTTTTTTCAGAAAAAAATAAACCTGGTATCATTGTACTTCACTTTGTCAATGCTGCTTTTCAAATGTACATCACTACTTTTTTTGGTCTTTTCTTTCTTTTATTTTACTTTAACTCAAACAACATTAGTCATGAGCATTTCATGATCATTCTTATTTTAGGCATTTTAATATTTCTTATTCTGAGTCTATTATTACTATATGCAGATAAACTTAATTTTCTTAAAAAATTTTTATCCCCAATAGAATATCAAATGTCCCCTGCTTTAAAAGCAAAACTGATACTTTGGTCAGTGGTCAGATATATCGTATTTATTATTCAATTTTACTTTGCTTTTTTAATTTTTAATCCTCATCAACATTTCAATCTTCATTTTATTTCACAAATATCACTCTACTTTATACTCACTTCCATTATTCCTATGATTAGCATTATTGAAGTAGCTATCAGAT
>DAHXOV010000325.1 GCA_027364695.1 bacterium | reverse complement strand
GCTATGTGCTATTAGGCGCACTTACTCATTTTCATCCATACATCCTTGCTGTGTGGGGCAGCGATGTTTTTGAATTCCCTCATCAACACTTTATCAATCAATTCATTCTGAAACATAATCTAAATGCCGCAGATATTATCACTTCAACAAGTCACATCATGTCTATTGAAACACAAAAATACACATCCAAAAAAATTGAAGTCATACCTTTTGGCGCAGACACTAAATTGTTTCAAGCATCAAAACAAAAAAATATATTTACACACAATGAAATAATTATTGGTACTGTAAAAACATTGAGTTCAAAATACGGCATTGATACTCTTATCAGAGCATTTAAAATAGTTACAGATAAAAACCCCTCTCTCAATTTGAAATTATTGCTTGTGGGCGATGGTCCTCAAAAAGAAGCACTATTAAATTTATCTAAACAATTAGATATCTCAGACAAGGTCATATTTTACGGGAAAGTAGAAAACGTTGAAGTGCCTAAAATACTCGCAGAGATAGACATCTTTGTCGCTTTATCAAGAGAAGAAAGTTTTGGTGTAGCCGTAGTAGAAGCGATGGCCTGCGAAAAACCCGTCATTGCAAGCAATGTAAGCGGATTTAGGGAAGTGATTAAACAAAATGAAGTAGGTTTTATTGTAGAAAAAGAAAACTACCCTGCTGTAGCAGATGCTATTCAGTACCTCATTGCGCATCCTGAAAAAAGAATAGAAATGGGGGAAGAAGGAAGAAAACACGTAATAAAGTATTATGATTTTCAAAACAATTTAACGCAAATGATTAATTTATACAAACAAATAATACTCAAATAAATTTATGCATCTAACTCTCCTGCTATTACATTCATACTGCTCATTGTAACAATAGCATCAGAAAGCAAACTGCCCTTTATCATTTCAGGATAAGCCTGATAATAAATAAAACAAGGTCGTCTAAAATGTACTCTGTATGGGCTTCTTCCACCATCGCTTACCACATAAAATCCTAATTCTCCATTTCCTCCCTCTACACAATGATACACCTCTCCTTTCGGAATATCCACTTCGCCCATCACCAATTTAAATTGATAAATTAAACTCTCCATATCATTATATACCTGCTCTTTAGGTGATAAATAAAAATTAGGAATAGCTGCATAAAAACTTGTTTTATCCTCTAAATCATCTATTTTTTTCAAAGCCTGTTCAATCATTCTCAAACTTTGCCACATTTCTTCCTGCCTTACCATAAATCGGTCATAAGTATCTCCACTTGTCCCCACAGGAATGTCAAATTCAAATTCTTCATAAGAAGAATAAGGCTGGGCAACTCTTACATCATAATCTACTCCTGTAGCTCGCAGGTTGGGGCCTGTAAATCCATAACTCAATGCCATCTCTGCACTAATAGGACCACAGTTGATAGTTCTGTCCATAAAAATTTTATTTCTCTCCAAAAGATTACAAAACTCCTTGAACGCAGCAGGAAATTCTTTGATAAATGCGCTTATCATCTCCCAGGTCTTTGGGCTCCAATCTCTCTCAAATCCACCAATCCTTCCGATATTAGTCGTCAATCTGGCACCACAAATATTTTCATAAATATCATATATTTTTTCTCTCCATTGAAACACATACAAAAAACCCGTCATTGCGCCTGTATCTACACCTATTACAGAGTTGCAGACCAGATGATCTGCTATTCTTGTCAGTTCCATTATAATGATACGCATATACTGCACCCGCTTTGGCACCTCCACATCCAACAATTTCTCTACTGTCATCTCCCATCCCATATTATTGATCGGTGAAGAACAATAATTTAACCGATCTGTCAATACTCGTATTTGATAATATGCCAACTTCTCCCCCAATTTCTCAAATGCTCTATGAATATATCCAATGGTTGGCTCGCTCTTTACTATAAACTCTCCATCCATGGTCAATACATTCTGAAATATTCCGTGCGTAGCAGGGTGAGTAGGACCTAGATTTAATGTAGTGTATATTTTTTCATCCTTCAATATCTCTTGCTGCAAAATTTCCTTTTGACTTAAAGTTTCTTTTTGTTTCTTTTCTCTTCTTGTATTTTTTGTAGATGTTGTCATACTTTTATTTTTGTTGATTACAAAAAATTTGAACCATTTTTCATATTATATTATCTTCCAAACATACCATCGTCCTTATCGTCGCGAGTTTGATCTTCTACAGGATATTCCTTCCACAAAGGGAAGATATTCATCTCATCAGGATTCAGTATCCGTCTCAAATCAGGATGCCCCTTAAATAGGATACCGAAAAAATCGTAGGTCTCTCTCTCCATCCAGTTCGCCGCCTTCCACAAGTCAGTTACAGAAGGAATTTCGGGCTTATCTATACTAAAAAAAGTCTTTACTCTAATTCTATGATTCGTTACAAGATTGTGCAAATGATAAATGACCCCCAGGTGCTTCTCATCTTCCGTCTGAATGCCTGTAAGATCTGTAAGAAAGAAAAAATTCCACTTCTCACCCTCCTTCAAATATTTCAAAACATCCTTGATATACGCATGTTTTAAAACAAAAGTAGGAAAATTATAAGGCAAATCTGCCGACACAATAGCATCAGGAAAGCGCTCTGTTATATCCACTCTAATGGCTTCTAACAAATGTTGCTTCTGCTCATCTGTTTTTATAGTAACTTTTCTTCTCATAACATAAAAGTTTATTTTTTACTGAATTTCTATACCATAACTTTCCAACATCTTCTTATATTGAGCAGAATCCCTCCTTCTCAAAGATTCATTTTCTGCCAGCGTCTGTATTTTCAAAATACCCTCTATGATTTGTTCGGGCCTTGGTGGGCATCCTGGCACATAAACATCTACAGGAATAATTCTGTCTATCCCTTGTAATACGCTGTATGTATCAAATATCCCACCACTGCTTGCGCAGGCTCCTACAGAAAGCACCCATTTCGGCTCAGCCATTTGTTCATACAC
>DAHXOV010000315.1 GCA_027364695.1 bacterium | reverse complement strand
CTTTATTGGTATTTGCAACGCTGATAGATGCAAATGGAAGGGCTTGGTTTTGTTCATCTAAAACAGTGCCTTGCAAAGAATAAACAATATCTTGGCTAAGACCCTTGAGTGTAATAAGAGTAAAGAGTATCAATAAACATAATTTCATGTTAAATAAAAATACAGGCGCAAAAGTAAATAAAGAATTGAGTAAATTTACTGCAATTTTGCTGATGTATGAAAAACATGACAGGATATTTTATCATTGTATTTTTTTTGATAAGTTGTTTTTTCTCATGTATATCTCATCGTTACTGTGTATCTCAAGATAATGTTCAAGAAAAACATATTGTGATACAAGAGCAAAAGGAGGTAGATTCTTCTATATTGAAATATATCCTTCCGCACAAAGCAAAGATAGATAATGATTTGAATGTTCAGATTGCATATACGGTTAAACCATTGGAGAAAAACAAAGAATGCAATAATTTAGCACAATTGGTATATGAGAGTATGAAATGGCTGGCCGACTCTGTTTTAAATACAGATGTCAATTATATGGTTTTAATCAATTATGGAGGCTTGCGATTCAATATTCCACAAGGCAATGTAACTAAAAAAAATATTTATGAAGTAATGCCGTTTGACAATGGCGTTGTAATTTTAGAACTCAACCAAGAACAAAAGCAAATACTGCTTTCTAAAACAAAAGACAATCAAAAATTATTATTAAAATATAAAGGAGACGATAATGCGGTTTTGTTGGTAACTTCTGACTACTTATATTATGGAGGCGATGATTGTAGTTTTTTAAAAACAGCAAAAAGAATGAAAGCCACTAATTATTTTATTCGGGATGCCATTATCAGATATTGTATAATTAAAAAACAATTGGACATAGCATGCTTTTATTAAATTATATCAAAGATGAAAACTTTTATCAATAGAAGAGAATTTGTCAAATATTTTTTAGGCGGCACATACCTGATGAGTCATTCCTCGTACCTTGCACAAGTATTGGAAAAACAAGGAAAGAGTAAAACATTAGTTATTCTTTATACCAATGATCAGCACAGTAGAATAGAACCATTTCCTGACAATGGTCTAAAATATGCAGGTATGGGTGGTGTTGTAAAAAGAGCAAAAATGATTGAAAAAATAAGAACAGAATATAATAACAATGTTTTATTATTAGATGCAGGAGATATTTTTCAGGGTACACCTTATTTCAATTATTATCATGGAGAACTGGACTTTAAATTAATGAGTAAAATGGGCTACGATTTATCCACATTAGGTAACCACGATTTTGATTTGGGTATTGAAAATATCATCCAACAACTGCCACACGCTACATTTGAATTTGTGAATTGTAATTATGATTTTAAAGATACATTATTAAAGAACAAAATTTTGTCATACAAAATCATCAAAAAAAATGGAATTAAAATTGGTATTACAGGAGTGGGTATTGAATTAGATGGATTGGTATTAAAGGAAAATTATGGTGATGTTGTGTATTATGACCCGATAGAAAAATTACAGCAAGTAGAAAGAATACTGAAAGAAGATAAGCATTGTGATTATATAATATGTTTAAGCCACTTGGGCTATCAGTATCAAGATAATAAAGTGAGTGATGTGATATTAGCACAAAATATAAGACATACAGACTTAATTATTGGAGGACATACTCATACATTTTTGGATAAGCCAGTAGTAATAAAAAATAAAAACAATACCGAAACGTTTGTAACACAGGTAGGATGGGCAGGAATATGGTTAGGAAACTTAATGATAAATTTTTCTGAGTGCAACAAAAAAAATTTCCAAATATCTGAAAATCAAGATATTAAAAAAAAATAGATGAATGATGTTGCACATAAAAACTTTTATCTAAACATTTGCACTACGAAATTAATGTATCAATAAAATATTTTTTAATTATTTAATTTAAACTAAATTAAGATATGGTGGATGTCAAACACTCTAAAATGCAGGCCGAAGTGGTATGGACAAGATGCCTTGGTTTTATCAAAGAAAATGTGAGTGAGAAAAATTACGAAACATGGTTTACAGCCATTAAGCCAATGGAGTTGAATGATAGCAAATTACTTATTCAGGTGCCATCTATGTTTTTTTATGAATACATAGAAGAGCATTACATTGATTTAATAAAAAAGGCGATGGAATTGATTATTGGTAAAAACGCAGTGCTAAATTATTTAATAGAAGTGGAAAACAGCTCTAAAGAAAACAATAAAATAAAATTACCTAACATTAGTGTCAATACTAAAAACCCCGCAGTGAATGTAACATCTAATACTCATCATTCTAAGTCAATCAATCCCTTCGTTATTCCAGGAATTAAAAAGATACAGATAGATTCTCATTTAAATCCTAATTATAGTTTTGATAATTTTGCGGAAGGAGAGTGTAATCGTCTTGCTAGAAATGCTGCTTATGCAATAGCCGAGAGGTTGGGGCAAACGGCATTTAATCCATTATTTACATACGGAGGTGTGGGTTTAGGTAAGACACATCTGGCACAAGCTATAGGCATAGAGGTGAAAAAAAGATACCCTGATAAAATCGTGTTATATGTTCAAGCTGACAGATTTATATCTCAATACACCGAAGCAGTCAGAGAAAACAGACAAAATGATTTTGTACACTTTTATCAGGTAGTAGATGTCTTGATAATAGATGATATTCAATTCTTATCAGGTAAAGAAAAAACACAAGAAACCTTTTTTCATATATTCAATCATTTACATCAATTACAAAAACAACTTGTTATTACATCAGACAGAGCACCCGTAGATTTACCTGATATGATGGAAAGATTAATATCTCGCTTCAAATGGGGCTTACAGGCAGATATCACCCCCCCGGACTATGAAACAAGAAAGAAAATTCTTCAAAAGAAAATTGAAATTGAAGGCATTGCTATCCCTGATGAAGTAGTATCCTACATTGCTCAGAGTATTACCACAAGCGTGAGAGAACTTGAAGGCGCACTCATTTCTATCATGGCGCAGTCATCTATCAATAAAAAGGAAATTACAGTAGAACTTGCAAAACAAATTGTAGATAAATTTGCCCGCAACATCAACCGTGAAATAACCATTGACATGATTCAAAAAATTGTATGTGAATACTTTAATTTAAAACCTGAAGAACTGAAAGCTAAAACTCGCAGAAGAGAGATTGTACAGCCCCGACAAATTATTATGTACTTTGCCAAAAAATATACGAAATCATCCTTACAAGCCATTGGGGCTATGTGTGGAGGCAAAGACCATTCTACTGTGCTGCATGCTTGCAGAAATGTAGAAGACCTGAAACAAACAGATAAACGATTCCGTATATATA
>DAHXOV010000300.1 GCA_027364695.1 bacterium | reverse complement strand
AGATGATAGAGATTATGGAATCAATGCAAAAGGAGACAAGGGCTATTTATCTTCTAATAGAGGTGGATATGGCGGAAGAGGCAGGCAGGATATATATACTTCAACACCGGGCATTGTGGGTGATAAACCCATACTCGCAGTGGTTACAGGAACCGTTTTTGGAAACGACAAGCCAATTGCTGCAGAAATAACAATCACTAAGGTATCGGAAAATAAAGAATTTAAACTCGTATCTAACCAAAAAACAGGAAAATATTATATTGCTCTTTCTCCTGGTCAATCATACAAAGTAAAAGTAACTGCCACAGGATATGAAACAACCGAAGAAGTATTTGATATTGAAAATGTTAAAGAATTTACACTCATCAATAAAAATTTCTTCTTACTCACGCCAGAGCAAGTAGCAAAAATCAATGAAGAAATTCAAAAGGAAAATGAACAAATCAAACAACAAAAACCAGAAGAATTTGCTAAAACAGAAATTAATCCCAATATAGATTGCTCAAGTAAACTACCGGATAATTTTAATGAAATAAAAAAACAAATTGAAAAAATAACGAATGAGAATTATGACTTATTGATTTCTACACTTGCTAATTATTGCATCAATGGACTTATATTCAGAGTGCAAATAGCGGCATACCATTATCCAAAAAATTACAGTTACAAACACTTAATAGAATTTGGACAACCAATTATAGTGGCAGGAGAGGACAATATTACCAGATTTTATCTATCCAAAGAAAGCAAAACCATGAAAGAAGCAGAAGCATGGCGACAAAAAGCAATACTGAAAGGACAAACAGATGCATGGATAGTGGCATTCTACAAAGGCAAAAGATATACATTAATGCAACTTTTAGAAATAGACTTTTTTGCCAATACCCAATAACTTTTTCCACTAAATTTGCTACTATAAAATGATTAAAATATCACATATAAATATTTTATCCTGTCATTTTAAGTATTTTCTATTATTATTCTTTCTCCCATTTTTGACAATAGCGCAAATGAAAAATGACAAATTACAAGAAAAACTAGCTAAGGCAGACGACTTATTTGATCATGGAAATTATTTAATGGCAATCCCCATTTACAAAGACCTCTTGAAGAAAGAGTCCGATAATAAATACATTAAGCCCCGCTTGGCAGTGTGTTATTTAAATACCAATCAAAACCGCACAGAGCCCATTAAACTATTAGAAGAACTTACAAAAGATGAAAAAACAGACCTAGAAAACTGGTACTACCTTGGCACCGCCTATCACCTGAATGGACAAATAGATAAAGCCATTCAAACATTTGATAAATACATTTCACTCAAACCTAAAAAATCTGACATAGAAAAAGCCAAAAGAAAAATAGAACAATGCAATAATGCCAAAAAACTAATGAACAACCCCATTAATATAACATTTACAAATTTAGGACCAGACATCAATTCGCCTGACCCTGATTATTATCCCTATGTAAATGAAAACGAAACCTTTCTCGTATTTACTTCCAGAAGAAAAGAAAATGCAGGTGGTAATAAAATTGAAATAGATGGCTATCGCCCCAGTGATATATGGTTTAGCAAAGTAGAACATGGAAAATGGATCAAAGCATACAACGCAGGCAAAATTATTAATACCAACTATGACGAACAATGCGTTTCATTAAGTACAAGTGGCGATCAAATGGTAGTATATTTTGATAATATTGAAAAGTATGGCGACCTGTACACTTCAAATAAAAATCCAAACACTGAGTTTACAAAAATAAAACTTTTACATCCCTATATCAGCGACCCAAAAACAATAGAAACCAGCGGCTCTTTTACTTCTGACGACAACACTTTTTTCTTTGCCCGAAGAGAGGATATCAACGCCCAAAGCGATATCTACATAATTAGAAAACTACCCAATGGACAATGGGGAATGCCGCAAAAGTTACCGGAACAGATCAATACGCCTTACAATGAAGACTTCCCATATATTGGAGCCGACGGAGTAAATTTGTATTTTTCATCTGAAGGACATAACTCAATGGGCGGATACGACCTGTTTAAATCCACATGGAATCCAGAAGAAAACACATGGACACCTGCCGAAAATTTAGGCTATCCTGTCAATTCTACCGCCGATGATAGAAGTATATGTATGACACCAGACAACAGAGTAGGATATATCAGCGCATTTAGACCCAATGGAATAGGCGATTTAGACATTTATAGAATCCGCTTTGATGATAAAGACCAAATCATTAGAATAATTACAGGCCTAATATTTTTGGAGGATACCACTAAAAAAGCCATGGATGCAGTGGTAACCATTATTGCAAAAAATAAAAAAACACAGGAAGAAAGACAATTTATTCCCAATTCTAAAACAGCAAAATATATCATAGCCCTGGAAGCAGGCGAATATAGCATCACCGTCTCTGCTGACGGTTACAAAGAGCATACAGAAGATATTTCTGTATCAGATATTGGAAAAATTGAAATTGAAAAAAACAAAAACTTCATCTTAAAGAAAAAGCCATGAAAAAACATCCATTGATTCTATTATTAATCTTTATTTGTATCAAAGCATTTTCACAAGAACTGGACAATAAACTAATGCCAAAATTTTTGAAAGCAGAAGATTTGTTTGACGCAGGAAACTTTTTATCTGCAGTACCCTTATACAAAGAGATTTTAAATAAAGCACCAAGTAATAAATATGTAATGGCTAAACTCGCTATATGTTATATTAAAACACGAAACAACAGAGAAGAATCAGTAAAATTATTGGAAAAACTAGTAGAATCAAAAGACATAGACCCTAAACTATGGTATTATTTAGGAAAAGCATATCATTTATCTAACAAACTGGGGGATGCTATTACTGCGTTTGAAAACTATAAAACATTTAAATTAAAGAAAAAGGACATGGAAGATGTAAACAGACAAATAGAAATGTGTAAAAATGCCAAACAACTCATGCAATATCCCGTCAATGTTTCTTTTACTAACCTTGGTAAAGAAATCAATACAGAATTTCCCGAATACTATCCTTTTGTAGATGAAAACGAGACAATATTGATATTTACATCCCGCAGAAAAAATAATGTAGGTGGAGGAAAGATAGAATCCGATGGCTACAGACCAAGCGATGTGTGGATGAGCCGTGCAGAAAATAATAAATGGGCTAAACCCATCAGTGCCGGCAAAGAAGTAAATACCCGATACGATGAAATGGGCGTGTTCCTTGACCCAACAGGTAATACAATGCTCGTATATGTGGATAGAGGAGGAGATAAGTTTGGAGATATTTATATGACCCCAAAAAATAAACAATCCCTGTTTGGAAAATTAAAATTACTTCCCGAAATCATCAATGACCCGGAAAAAATAGAATTATCAGCATGCTTCAACAGAGACAGCACCGTATATTTCTTTGTCAGAAAAGATAAACTAAACACAACTTCTGATATTTATGTAGTGAAAAAACTACCAAACAGACAATGGGGAACACCACAAAAATTAGCCGAACAAATCAATACCATTTACAATGAGGACTTCCCTTACATAGCCCCTGATGGCGTAACTTTTTACTTCGCCTCCGAAGGACACAACAGCATGGGAGGTTATGATATATTCAAATCCATTTATGACCCAGAAACAGGACAGTTTACACCTGCGGAAAACCTTGGATATCCTATCAATTCAACAGATGACGATATGGGTATATGCATTACAAAAAATAAAAAAGTAGGCTATGTAAGCGCTTATAGATCCACAGGATTTGGAGACCTCGATATTTACAGGCTGAAATTTTTAGACGAAGAACAAGCTAGTAAAATATTTCAAGGTCAAGTATTTGTAAAAGATACTACGCATACCATGAATACTCAAATAATGATTATTGCCGCCAACAAACAAAACAATGAAGAATATACTTTTAGTACCAAAAATAATGGCGAATTTATTATGGCACTACAAGAAGGTGAATACACTATCCATGTTAATGTAGATGGCTATGCAGAATATAAAAAAGATATTAAAGTTTCTGACATTGGTAATATAGAGGAAGAAGAAATAAAAATTATTTTACAATCAAAATAATTTAGAATGTTTAGAACACAGCTTTATTTCTTTATCATCCTTTTTTATTCCTTCCAATATCCTTGTTCCTATGCACAAAAAAACTATTCATATCAAATTGCGCTTCTTAAATACAATGGTGGTGGAGATTGGTACGCCAATTTAGAAAGCTCTTTACCCAATCTTATTAAATTTTGCAACAAAGAACTTAAAACCAGCATCAACCCTGAACAAGCCATCGTAGAACCCAGCTCAAAAGACATTTTCAAATATCCATTAATACACATTACAGGACACGGAAACATTGTCTTTTCTGAGGCAGAGACACAAAATATAAGAAAGTACCTAATAGCAGGGGGCTTTATACACATCAGCGACAATTATGGATTAGACAAATATATTCGCAGAGAGATGAAAAAAGTATTTCCTGAACTAGAATTTGTAGAGTTGCCATTTAACCATCCTATCTATCATCAAAAATACAACTTTTCAGATGGATTACCAAAAATTCACGAGCACGATAACAAAGCAGCACAAGGCTTTGGGCTCATATATCAAGGTAAATTGATATGCTTTTATGATTACGAATGCGATTTGGGAGATGGATGGGAAAACCCCGAAGTGCACAACGACTCTCCTGAAAAACACTTAGAAGCACTTAAAATGGGGGCGAACATCCTCCAATTTGTGTTGATACAATGAAAAGAGAAAAATAATTTGTTCTTCTGTGCTCCTTAGACAATACCAATGTATGATGGTTAATTATTACAATGCACACTATATTATCAAATACTTATGTGGAACAATGAACTGCCGCTAAACACCACCAAATTTACACTTATTACTTGAAAAGGGTAAAAATATTAAGTTTGTGCGGAGAGAGAGGGATTCGAACCCCCGGTACCTGTTAAGGTACAACGGTTTTCAAGACCGCCGCATTCAACCACTCTGCCATCTCTCCGCCCGCAAATATAAGCGAAAGCCTGTGTTATTTCCAAATGTTTTAAAACATATTTTTCATTCAATGGTTTAAAAATGAAAAATATTGAACCAAAAAATACAATGACAATAACTTATTGCTCCAATTTTTCTTTAAGATACTGATTGACTAATTTTGGATCTGCCTTACCCTTGCTTAATTTCATCACTTCCCCTACAAACAGCCCTAACAATCCTTTTTTACCTCCTCTATATTCTTCTACCTTTTCAGGATATTTTTGTAACACTTGCTCTACCAGAGGTAAAACCTCACTGGTGTTGGCATTCTTAAAAATATCTAATTCTTTACATAATACCTTAATGTCTTTTTTCGGGGCTTTTAATAAGGCAGGAAACAATTTTTGTGCAGCCGCTGAATGGCTTATTTTATTTGTACCAATGAGGTCAATAAGCGCAGCGAGTTGTTGAGGACTTAAAGTAAAATCTTTCATATCCAAAGCATTTTCATTTAAAAATCCTTTAATAATTACAGTTACCCAATTGGCCGCAGCCTTGTAATTTTTTGTATATTGACACAACTCATTGAACCATATGGCTAAATGTTTGTCTTCTGTGAGAACAGACGAATCATAATCAGACAAATGATATTCTTTTGTATATTTTTCAAATAACTCATGAGGCAATGGTGGCAATGTTTTTTTCACTTGTTCAATTTCTTTTTGAGCAACAATTAATGGCGGCAAATCAGGTTCAGGAAAGTATCTGTAATCATTGGCTAATTCTTTTGACCTCAATGAAAAAGTAATATCCTTTATAGCATCAAAACTACGAGTTTCTGAAAATATTGCTTCTCCCTTTTCTAAAAGATCCACTTGTCTTTGAATTTCATAATCAATGGCTCTTTGAACATTTCGGAATGAATTAAGGTTTTTGACTTCTACTTTGGTGCCGAATTTTATTTCCCCCTTTTTTCTCACAGAAACATTAACATCACACCTTAATGAGCCTTCTTCCATATTTCCATCACATATTTCAAGATATCTCACGAGTTTCCTAATTTCTTGCAAATAATAATAAGCCTCTTCTCCACTACGGATATCTGCTTCACTTACCATTTCCAATAAGGGTGTTCCTGCTCTATTAAAGTCCACTAATGAATCAAAAGGATCTATATCATGCATGTTTTTTCCTGTGTCTTCTTCCATGTGTATGCGAATGAGACGTACTTCTTTTTTTTCTCCATTTTTTAATCTGAAACGAACCTTACCACCTGTACATATAGGCGTTTTATCTTGCGTAATTTGATAGCCTTTTGGTAAGTCAGGATAAAAATAATTCTTTCGTGCAAAACCATTCCATTCGCTTATATTGGCATTCACTGCAAGACCTAATCTGATGGCAAATTCTATAGTTTTTTTATTTACTCTTGGTAAAGTCCCTGGGTATCCAAGTGTAATTTCACTGATCTGTGTATTTGGAAGGTCGCCAAAAGAAGTAGAATCACTGC
>DAHXOV010000291.1 GCA_027364695.1 bacterium | reverse complement strand
AATAACATGTGCTCCAAATAATGTGCTAATCCTGTAGCAGTAGCAGGATCATACTTCCCCCCTGCCTTTATTGCTATCATTGTATACACTCTCGGCTGAGCATGATAAGGCGAAAGATATACCTTCATACCATTAGGAAATGTATATACCCGCGTATGAAAAGGATCTCCGGGCACAGAATCATACTTAAAAATTTTCTCAATAGCGTCCTTGATATTTTGCACCGACTTGTTTATACCACCTGTTATACCTGCTTTTACAGGAACTTGTTGTGCCCACATCACAGATGAAAGCGCTAAACCAAAAATAACCATCTTTTTCATCCTTATCATTTTAAATTTATACAGCCATTATTTAAACTCTAAATGAAGCTTTACTTTCATCTCTTCTAGTAAAACATTTTGTAATAAAAGCAATTTATACCGCTTTTCTGTAATACTCATCGTCCCATCTTCATTTTTGTGTGTCTCATTTTTTATTTCATTCTTACTTAGCTCATCATGCTCATGGTTGTTACCCTCATCTACCACTTTATTTCCCCTTTGCTTTTCTATCTGTTCTGCTTCTTTCTTTGCATCCTCCATTTTATCAAAAACTTTCGCCCCTATCGCATCACCCTCATCTTGAATAGAAACATTCTCTTTTTTTTCAATAGAAATATCTTTCTTGTTTTCTCCATTACCAATAGCTGCCTTTCCACTATTCCCATTCTCTTGCAAAGGGTCTCTCACTTTTTTAATAGAAAAAGTCTGCTCAACACTGGCAATATAAGTCACTGGTTGATCCGACACTTTTATTACTTTTACTCCATGCGCTCTCTCATTCATTATTAAATCTTTACTGTTCCCATTTTCCAGCTTATCCGTATCACTATAAGCTATGTTTTTTTTTTCATTTCCTCCCATCTTTTGCTCAATATTTGCCAACTGTAACAAATGTATTTCTAAATGCAACCTCTGATGCCTGGATAATCTCAAATTAACATCCGCTTTATTCAATATACTCAAAGCATTCAACAAAAACTCATCCGAACACTTTTTACTCTGTTGAATCACCGCAACCCTTGCATTATCCGACAAATCTAACACTATCAAAGTCTGTGGATCTCTTGCCAGCAATAAATACCTTAAATGATCCATCAATCCTATCAATACATTCTGCGCATCAAAACCCTTACTCAAAATGTCATCCAACAACAACAACACGCTCCTGTAATCCCGATTCAAAAACGCCTCTGTCATCTGAAAATAATAATCGTAATCCAAGACATGAAGGTTTTCAATCACTGCATGAGCAGTAATATTCCCTTGTGTAAATGCCACCATCTGATCATATATACTACACGCATCGCGCAGCCCACCATCTGCCTTTTGTGCTATCACCCTGATCGCTTCATGTTCAAACTGATGTCCCTCTTTGGAGGCTATTCTTTCCAAATATTTCGCAATATCTTCTGTCTTAATCCTATTAAAATTAAACACCTGACAACGGGACAATATCGTGGGCAGAACCTTATTCTTCTCCGTCGTTGCCAGTATAAACTTGGCATAAGGTGGTGGCTCCTCCAATGTTTTCAAAAACGCATTGAATGCGGCAGCAGACAGCATGTGTACTTCATCTATAATATACACCTTATACTTCGCTATCTGCGGCGGATACCTCACCTGATCTATCAACTGTCTAATATCCTCCACAGAATTATTAGACGCCGCATCCAACTCATAGATATTAAAAGATGTGCTGGAATGAAAAGCCTTGCATGAATCACACACATTACACGCTTCCCCGTCTTCTCTCAATTGCATACAATTTATCGTCTTCGCAAACACTCTTGCACAAGTCGTTTTACCCACCCCTCGTGGACCAAAAAACAAATATGCCTGTGCTATCTTATTATTCAAAATAGCATTTTTTAATGTGTTTGTTACATGTTCTTGCCCCACCATACTATCAAATGTCTGAGGTCTATATTTCCTTGCAGATACAATATATTCAGAAAAATTACTTTCCATAAACCAAAAAACCAAGAGCAAATGTAAGCAACTTTATACAAACCATAGAAAAAATATTCTTCCGTCTAAATAACACCTGCTGCCATACACTTATCATTCCTCATCCCACTTTTATCCTAATAAAATATAAAAGTATTCAAATCAAAACAATAACAACTCTTTTAACAACAGAAATATTTCTGAATACCATTCCTCCAAAAAAATAATTCCACCCATGTTTTAATTTAAATCTATTTTTGCCCAAAAAACAAGAATGACCGACCACGAAGAACACCACGAGTTAGAAAGTATAAAACATGTCTCAGAATTATACAAAGATTGGTTTATTGACTACGCTTCTTATGTTATCCTCGAACGCGCTGTGCCGCACATAGATGACGGACTAAAACCTGTGCAAAGGCGCATCCTCCATAG
>DAHXOV010000288.1 GCA_027364695.1 bacterium | reverse complement strand
AATATATATACATTATTTTATTTTTTATAGTAATCTCATTACTCATCATTTATATCAGCATTAAATATTTTAATCAACAAACCATCATTCAAAATAAAATCCTGTCTCTTTTACCTACTCGTCCAGTAACAATTATAAACTTCAAAGATCCTAATGAACTATACAACAGATTCATCACGCAAAATACCATATTTAAGCAAATGCAGTTTTCCCAAAAAAAACAACTCATCACCATTCTAAAAAAACTTGACTCTGTCTATAATCTTATCAACGCCTCAAATATAAATATACATCCTTATTCCTTTTATTTTGCCGAATATCCTCAAAATACATGGATACTGGGATGTGCTGCCGAAAAATCAAAAGATATAGAATCACTCCACCACTTATTTAAACAACTCAAATTATCTTATCATGAAACAGATGGCAACTTTCTCATCTCAAACAATAGCAATAAATTCAATGATTCAGAAAGCGATACATCTCTTATTTATCAATGGTTTTCGATATTCTCAAAAAATCCTGCTCCATTACAAATCTATCAAAAAAATAACCACTCTGAATTAGCATATCAAATAAACTTTCTCCCTCAAGAAGTACACATTAGTGGATTCATAAAATATAAAGACAAAAAAAAATATCCCCTATTCAACAGATTTAAAAATACTAACCAACTTCATCATATATCAATTACCCCCTTCCCAATACCTGAAAAATCAACACAAGACGAAATATTCAATAATTTATACTACACCATCAAAGATGTATCTTTAAACAAACTCATTACTATAGAGCATACAAAAATCATCCCTATCAACGATTACGAAAAAATAACAAACACCATCAAACCACTTTCTGACTCGGTACTCAACATACAAACATACCTTATCTATAAAATACAAAACAAATACACAGCTTTATTTACAACACTCTTCCAAATCCATACTGATGCTAACATCTATGCAATAATTACTGAAAATAATTTATGCCTCTCAACCCATCCCAATCAATTACTCAATGATTACTCTTTCTTGACCAATAATTTCTCCAACACTAGTTTTTATTTATTGAATCTCAAAGACATTTCACCCGATAACATTAAAAAAACAAAATACACCAACTACCTGCCAATCCCTTTTTATTTACCAAAGGATACAATTCTCTATAACTTTAAAGCAGAGGTATTTTCATCTTTATCCAATCAATATCTCGCATTTACTATGAGCATTCAAAAAAGCCAGCTTTACTTCAATTATCTATGGACATACCATCATCCATACAAAATCAATCAGATAACAGGCTTGTTTGACGACCACAAAACACAATCTCATTTTATCATCCTGCAGGATAGCTTAAACCAACTTATAGCCATCAATCCCAATGGAGAAAAAGCATGGCTTTATCCCTTAAAAGAGCCAACAAAACCCAATATCTTCAATGTAGATATACTAAAAAATAATAAACATCAACTTTTATTCAACACTGCGCATCACATCTATTTACTGGATAGAAATGGGAAAAATGGAGGCAACTTTCCAATACACTTCACTTCCGAACTATCTTCACCTATTCAAATTCTTGATTATGAAAACAAAAAAAATTACCGAATATGGT
>DAHXOV010000253.1 GCA_027364695.1 bacterium | reverse complement strand
CCATTGATTGCTGCTGGTGCAGATGGTGTCATCTCGGTAGTAGCCAATGCCTATCCTAAAAGATTTTCAGATATGGTAAGAAGTGCATTAAAAGGGGATTTTGAAAAAGCAAGAAAATTACATTATTCCTTCATGTTTTTTACAGAGCAATTGTTTGCAGATGGCAGTCCTGGTGGTATAAAACATGCATTGAACAAGATGGCTATTATTCAACCATACTTGCGATTACCTTTGGTATTACCCAATAAAAATGTTCAACGAGAAATTGAAAAAATAATTCATCAAATTGGAAATGAATGATTATGAAGGATGCTAATTTGTTGTTGAATGCAAAGCAAATTAATTTAAAAATACAGAGGTTGAGTAATGAAGCAGCAGAGCGGTATTACAATTCAAAATCTTTGTATGTATTTGGTATAGAAGGGCAAGGGTATAAATTGGCTGAAAGAATCGTTGAAGAGGTGAAGCCGCTCATTCAAATTCCTATTTATTTAAATAAAATAAATATAGATAAAGTTTATCCGATTGAAAGTGTGAAAATAAGTGATAAAATAATCAATGAAATAAAAAATAAAGATGTTCTTTTGATAGATGATGTATTGAACAGTGGTAGAACATTATTTTATGCAATGCAGGTCTTTGTAGAGATACCCATTCGTTCATTGAGAGTATTGGTGTTGGTAAATAGAGGGCATCAGCAATTTCCTGTCTATTCTGATTTTGTTGGGATGACTTTATCTACAACTTATCAAAACCATATTGAAGCAGATTTAAATAACAAAACAAGTTCTCAGGTCATTTTGTATCATAAATAAAATGTTATCTCATAGAGAAATAAAGGACTTAAAACTCAATTTATTACTAAAAACTACAAAGGCAATAAATAACAATGTTTCTGTTACAGAGATATTGGAAGTTTATAGGGATTTTTTGCAGAATACTCTATCCATATCTAAGTTATGTTTATTTATTACAAGTGTATCAAATGAAGAAGAAGTGGAATGGGAATGTATTCTTCAGGTTGGAATCAAAAAGAATAAGAGAATACATTTTGAGAAAGAACTACTGATGATAAAAGATATAGAAACCTTGACCACATTTCATCACAGTTTAAGCAAGGAGTTTGATGTAGTAGTACCTGTGTATCACAAAGATATTCCAATGGCATATTTGTTGATGGGAGATGTGAATCCACATCAGATTGGTATGAGCCCTGTTATTCAACATTTGCCATTTGTTCAAACGCTTACCAATATCATAGTGGTTGCTATTGAAAATAAAAAGTTGTATAAAAAATCCATTCAGCAGGCAGAGATAAATAAAGAGATAGAATTGGCTAAGCAGGTTCAGAGGATGTTATTGCCACAACATTTACCGTTTAATCAGGATATTAAAATAGTGGCAGATTATATTCCTTTTTCCTTGATAGGAGGAGATTATTATGATGTTGTCAAACTCAATAATCACGAGTATATTTTTTGCATTGCCGATGTATCAGGCAAAGGTATTTCGGCGGCTCTTTTAATGAGCAATATGCAGGCAGCGCTCAGAAGTGTTATAGGATTTACACATAATTTAAAAGATATTGTCATTCAAATCAACAAACGAATCATTGAAAATGCTAATGGAGAAAAATTTGTTTCTTTATTTATTGGGAAAATTAATTTACAAATCAGACAACTGACGTACATAAATGCGGGACACAATCCACCTGCACTATGGATAGATGAACACCTTTATTTATTGGATAAAGGAACTACTTTGTTGGGGTTTTTAGATGAATTACCATACATTGAAGCGAGTATCCTGGAATACACAAGAAGTTTGTTTTTGTTTTCTTATACAGATGGGTTAACAGATTTTTTTGATAAACATAATATTCAATTGGAAGGTATTACAGAATTTGTATCAAAATATAAAAACAAACCATTATTGGAAGTAAAAAAACAGATGATGAATTGGATCAATCAAGTGCAATCTGATAAATATTCGTTGAAAGATGATTTGGCAATACTAATTATTTCTTGTCAATAGTGTCATTGCTCACTTACATTTACGATAATTTCTGCGAGCACTTCTTTTTCATTTACTTGTTCTAATTTGAAGAAAGCATTGTTGCCATAT
>DAHXOV010000246.1 GCA_027364695.1 bacterium | reverse complement strand
AACTTTTTTTCATTTTAAAAAATTTTGATAATAAAATAATTAACAAGTTATTCAAAGTACAAAAGTAAGCCAAATGCTTGATTTTTAAGAGAAAAAAAATAATTATTCACAAGCAAAAAAAATCGTAAATTTAAACCTAAAATTGCGGATTGAAAAAAGAATAGTTATTAAACAGGAATAATATGAATGAATTTGAAAATGTGGGTACTAAAAAATCGGTGTTTGGAAGAAAAACAGCAGGGGCTGTACATCCTGAAATGCTTTTAGAAAATGGGAAAATAATGCCTCAGGCATTGGATATAGAAGAAGCACTGTTGGGGGCAATTATGATGGAAAAGGATTCTTATATCAAAGTAGCAGAATCTCTTTTTCCTGAAATTTTTTACAAAACCCAGCATCAAACCATCTTTGGTGCCATTCAAAATTTATTTCAAAGATCAGAACCCATTGATTTGCTCTCTGTAACACAGGAATTAAAGAGAGTAGGAAAGTTAGAAATCATCGGAGGTGCGTATCATTTAGCCCAATTAACTTACAAAGTAGCATCAGCAGCCCATATTGAGTATTATGCAAGAGTATTGATGCAAAAATATCTTCAAAGAGAAATTATTGGAATATGCTCAGCTACTATCAAGGATGCTTTTGAAGAGGGGGTAGATGTATTTGATTTGACAGAAATTGCTACCAGGTCTATTTATGATATTGTTCAGAAAGTAACCAGAGCAAGAGAAAAAGATATACAAACGTTAATCAAACAGACTATTCAGGAGATGAGAGATGCTTCTGAAAAGAAAGGTTTAACAGGCGTTCCAAGTGGATTATTAGAAATAGATAAAATTACCAATGGATGGCAAAAATCACATTTTATTATACTGGCAGCAAGACCAGGTATGGGTAAGTCAGCATTGATGGTAACTTTTGCGAAAAATGCTGCTATAGAATATGGAAAGAGAGTGGCTATTTTTTCATTAGAGATGACTTCTCAGGATGTTATAAAGAGATTTCTATCAGCTATTACAAATATCAGTCTCGATAAAATAAACAAAGGTGCACTGGCAGAATATGAATTGATACAAATTTCAGAAAAAACAAAACATTTAGATAATGTTTCATTATTTATTGATGACACTCCATCTTTATCGTTGATAGAATTGCGTGCAAAAGCCAGACGCCTCAAAGAGCAGCATAACATAGATCTTATTGTCATAGATTACTTACAGTTGATGAGCAATAGAGAAAAAAATTCTATCAACACCAATAGAGAACAAGAAATTAGTGGTATATCAAGAGGGTTAAAAAGTTTAGCGAAAGAATTAGACATTCCCATTATAGCACTGTCACAGGTAAATCGTGCGGTGGAAAAAGAAAAAGAAAACAAGATGCCAAGACTATCTGATCTTCGCGAATCAGGATCCTTAGAACAAGATTCAGATATGGTATTTTTAATATATCGTCCTGAATACTATACAAAAGATGATACAGAGCCCGAATGGAAAAACATGGCGCTTATCAATATAGCAAAAAACAGGCACGGTAAAACCACTGAAATAAAACTTAGATTTAATGGACAATACAGTAGTTTTCATGATGTAGATGATATAGATTATTTTAATGATGCCCAAAGCAATGTTTCGCCAAATGCAGATTTTATGAATGAGACATCAAAAGGAGCGGTAATCATGTCATCCAAAATCAATAAAAATAACGATGACTTTGATATTTCGAGAAATGAGATAGAAGAAGATTTTTAGATAAATGTTGAAGAAAGATGATAGAATCCATAAATAAAAATGTTGGTTATTTATTACTTAGTGAATAACAAATGGTCAGTTTAATCATCAAAAGAAGTCATTTTTTTCTGTCATTATTGGGTGGAGTGTTGTTGTATTTATCTTTTACACACTACTTCTTTTTCTTATCTTTCTTTGCATTTGTCCCTTTACTCATCATCAGTTACGAATATCACAGCGACAGAATCAATGGTATTAAATTTATTTTGTTTGTGCTTATGAGTTTTGTAATATGGAATACTTGTGTTACATGGTGGATAAGTTTGGCAAGTATAGAGGGCGCATTGATGGCTATAGTAGTGAATAGTATTTTAATGAGCGCAATATTCTGTTTGCCATTTATTTTACAGAGAAATTTTGGAAGAAGATGGAGCGGATGGTGGCTCATTCCTTTTTGGATATCTTTTGAATATTTGCATTTTCATTGGGATCTGATGTGGCCTTGGCTCACACTTGGAAATGTTTTTGCTTTTTTTCCCTTTTTCGTTCAATGGTATGAATGGACAGGCATAACAGGAGGTACATTGTGGCT
>DAHXOV010000228.1 GCA_027364695.1 bacterium | reverse complement strand
GTCTGCATCGTGTTTGGTATTGGCAAAATACATTTCTGATATTTTCGCCCAATAAATAGCGCCTAAACACATGGGGCAGGGCTCACAGGATGTATAAATGACACATCCCTTTAAATCAAGAGTATTGAGTTTTTTACAGGCTTCTCTGATGGCCATCACCTCGGCATGCATAGTAGGATCGTTGAGTACAGTAACCTGATTAAACCCTTCTGCTATAAAGATGCCATTTTTTACAATCACTGCTCCAAAAGGGCCGCCTCCTCTATCCACATTTTCAACAGATAACTCAATGGCTCGTATCATCCAATGCTCATGATTTTTGTCTGACATAGTTTAATTTTTCACTAATAAATAATCATCATCTTTTTATCTTCATCAATGCTATATTCATCGCTGTCACAATAAATACTCCATTTTTGTTCTCCTGATGCTAAGAGGTGAGAGATTGTTTTTACTTCTTTATTTTTGATGAGTACATCTGCAAATAAATATTCTTTTTCGTTGATAATGACGCGCCAGTATAATCCATTGGTATCTTTGTGTTGAGTATTAAATCTTATTTTGAACTGATATTTCATTGAAATAATTTTTAAAGCATAGCATCCATCCTATTTATCAATCGGGTATTAATTCATCACTTTGTTTTACTATTGCAAATGTAATACACTCTTTAAAGTTCTCCAAGGAATCCTCCAATTGTAAAATGAAATTGTCCCTTACCATTGCCAATACCAGGATTGCCAGGTACGGGATCAAATCCCCATCCATAATCCAAGCCCAATAAACCAAACATAGGTAAGAATATTCTCACTCCTAAGCCGGCACTTCTCTTGACAGAAAAAGGGTTGAAGTATTTAAAGTTGTTAAAAGCATTTCCTGCTTCTGCAAAACCTAATACAAAAATAGTTGCTTGTGGATTAAGCGTCAGCGGGTACCTCAATTCCATTGTATATCTTGTTACAATAGGCGAACCAAAGTTGGCAGACAAGGAGTTATCAGGATAGCCGCGTAGTGCGATAATCTCACGAGATACAAAATTTTGGAATCCACTCAAGCCACTTCCTCCCAAATAAAATCTTTCAAATGGTGAAAGACCTATTGCTTTTCTGTAATAAGCCAAAAATCCCCATCCCATCTTTAGTCTTAAAACCAGATTTCTTGCTTCTTTTCCTTCTGCTACTTTTTTATTGGTGATTTGAGTGTACCATTCTGCTGTGAATTTATATTTTTGATATTCTATAAATTTATATTTTTCTTGATTGGTCAAATCAGCTATATTTTTAGAACCGAATATAAAATACGAATAAGGTGGCGTCCACCGTGCCGTGATGGAGATATTAGAACCATTCTTTGGAAATATAGGTGCATCAATAGAATTGCGGGATACATTAAATGATAAATGAAAATCATTGGCATAACCCGTATTTAAACCCTGAAACAAAGAATACCGATTTAAATTATAATAATTATAATCAATGGATGTGTATGTTTGAAAATAGTCATCTGGCCACCTTAATCGCTTACCAAAGCCCAGAGAAGAACCGATAATATCCATAAACTGAGCAGATGGATTATCTATTTTTTTCCCCTCTACTTTAATCTTTTTCTTGACGCCCAAAGGTGCAAAAGAGGTGAAGAATATTGT
>DAHXOV010000222.1 GCA_027364695.1 bacterium | reverse complement strand
AATAAAGGATACAATACCAGTCAGTTGAATACTGTATCTATGACTAATTTTCCTACCAATGTGGGCACAACTACTGCGGTTCCTGTTGGTGGAGTCTTAGGTGCTGCGTTTAGTGAAGGTCCATTATATGTAAAAGGAAGCACCACTCCCAGTTTATCCATGGTATCAAAAAATTATACATCAAAAGATGCTTATGGTATAGAGTTTTCAAAGATAAATAATAAGACCGCTTTTGTATCATATAATTATGGCAGCATTCAAAGAAACACGAACATACAAACTAATCCATTTGCAAGTTTTACAGATATATTATACTCATCGGCGCTACTACCAGCTACTCCAAAGATTTCTTTCCCAAATTTTTCAGGCTTAAACACCCCTTTGGCTTTGTGGGAGAATTGGGGACAAGTATCCGCTCCTGCTGACTCGGCAATATTGTGGAATAAAGTAGACACTACTTTCATTAAAGTATCTGTGGGTAATACCAAAACTAGATTTACATTCAGTTTTACCCGTCCTCAAAAAAGCGCTTACTACGATGTTGTTATCATAAGAACAGGTCCTACTTATGCACAAGCAGTCAGTTCTCCATCTTATGTTTATACACTTTATCCTGTTTATACGGGCACTAACATTACATCTTATTCATTTGCAGGAACAGGATATAATAATAGCTCAAGCGCTAATCATCAGGTATTTTTGAATTCCAGCCAGCTTGATTCAATAAGAATTACACTCAACTATATTCCATTAAATGGGAACAGTGATAGTATTGTAATGATGAATGTTGGTTTAAGATACAATGCGGGGGATTGGGTTTATACAGAAAATACGGACTTAGGAATATCGGGTACTTATGTGGATAGCGTTCAATTGAGCGCTCCATTGTCATACACTAATATGCCTGTAACTTCAGATATAGTAAAAATACCTGTTACTCGTTCTGCAAGATTAGCAGTGGGTATCAAAGGGAGTGTGATGCTTTCTAAACGAATATTGAATGGGGATATATCCCCCGCCTGGGTAAAAATAGCAGGATCTAAGTCCCGTATAGATGCTCCGGGAGGAGTTCCATCTTCTACCGTAGTAGCCGTGAAAGGAGATGTTACAAATATACAATGGGCACCAAATGGAACAGAACTTTACTTTTCCACTTATGATGCATCCACCAATGCCTATTATCTATACAGAGTATCTCACATGGGGTTTATAGGAGATAATGATTTTAGAGATTATAGCGGTGTATTTACTTCTGATATTGATTCTGCCTTTACGAAAATAAATGTTGGTAATATTGTAGCAGATAGATCAAAGTTTAAGAACATCAATCCCATCAGAACAACGGCTATTGGTCAATTTAGTAATCCAATCACAAGTATTTCTGTAAGTGATAACAATCAAACTGTACTTGTTACTTTAGGTGAATACAATACAACTGGCGGCAGGGTTTTTGCAACGAACAGTGATGCAAGATTATTATCAAGAAATGAAACAGATGCTTCTAATTTTGCAGATAAAACAGGAAATTTATCTAATATGCCTGTATATGCTTCACTCTTTTTACAACAGGATAACAATAAGGTGATCCTTGGAACGGAAAAAGGAACTTATGCTACTATGGATATAACACAGCCCTCTCCTGCGTGGGTACAAGAAAATAATGGACAGTTGCCAGTGGTACCAGTATATCAATTAAAACAACAAACACTACCATATTGGTTGTCCTATAATTCAGGGTATATTTATGCAGCCACTCACGGTAGAGGAATATGGGCTACATCTAAATATGCGACACCTTATATTGTATCTGTTAATGAAATAGAACAAAAACAAACTAAAGAAGACCTGTTTATTTATCCTAATCCTGCGAGCGATTATACAAAAGTGCAATTTCAACTTCCCACAGGTGTGCATAAAATAGAAATGCTTATCATGGATATCACAGGAAAAATCATTACTTCTCAAAGTACCAGAATCAACAGCACAGGAAACACTATAGAAATGGAAGTAAATACTCAAAACATGATATCAGGAATTTATATTATTCAGTTAAAATCAGAAACTTTTGTCAAATCAGCTAAAATGATTATTGCTAAATAATTATTTTAAAAGAGATGACGAAAAATCCCTTCTCCGATAAAAATGAGAAGGGATTTTTATTTTGAATATCCATGTATTTAAAGAAAGTAGATATAAATGAGTTGAGCTACTCTGACTCTTTGTATTCGGTATTGTCTGTTTTTCATCAAGTTGATTTCTTGATCTTATATCAGCCATCTATTCGTGTGGTAGGAATATTCAATGATAATGAGGAATTAAGAGGTGTTTTTTTTTATTTTGTAAAATCCAAGTGGGGAATCAGGTATGTTATTCCACCCCCCTTTTGTCCGCATAATGGATTGGTATTTTTGTCTGCAGCACAAACAGAACACAGAAAAAATTCTGTGATCAAAGAATTGCATCAGTTGATAATAAATTATTTTAAGTATAATGAAAAAGCCTGTTATATTCGTTTGGTATTACCACCATATTGTGTTGATACACAGGTATTTCAATGGAACAAATGGAAAGTAAAAGTAAATTATACATATCAAATTAATTTGAATCAAACAGAAGATGAACTATTTAATCAACTTTCATCAGAAAAAAGAAAAAGTATAAGAAGATGTAAAAAAGATGAGATTATTATACAAGAAGAGAAAAATTACGAAACAGTAAAACAATTGGTATTAAAGACATTTCAGCGACAAAAAAAAACAATCAATATCAATTACTTAGATAAAATTTTTAGCCAATGGGCAGATGGGAAAAACAGTTTTGCTTTTGTAGCATGTTCTAATCAAAAACCAATAGCAGCAACTTTTTGTGTGTATGATTCAAAAGTTTGTTATTACCTTTTGGGTGGATATGATAATGAATTTGCACATCACGGGGCTGGTGTAAGTTGTATGTGGTATAGTATATTAAAAAGTAAGTCAATGGGAGTAAATATCTTTGATTTTGAGGGAAGTATGTTACCTGCGGTAGAGAGATATTTTAGGGATTTTGGTGGTCATCCTGTTCCTTATTACGCATGTGAAAGAATAAAATTATTGATTTGAACGTTCTTATCAGGAAAAGAATTTTTTTGTTAGTGTAAAAGATTGGTTCAAAAATTTGTTCTTTTTTTATTCCATTAAATTGACCTCTGCGACAGGTGAAAATAAATAAATTTTTCCTGTACTCAGATGAATGCATTCTATTCTTTTTCTTCGGGTAGTAACTTTTTTATAGATTTGTTCTTCATATTGAAAATGCTCTCCGTCTTTTATGTATTCTAACAGGGCTGCATTATTTTTATTTTCATCATAATTTGACAAAACTTTATAGAGTTTTATATCTGCATTTACAGATGCTGCTGGGTTTTGCATGTGGTTTCTTAATACATAAAGAATGTCTAAAGGGAAAACTTCGGTATTTAAAAAACATTGCATTAAGCATTGAAAAATTTTTTTCCATTCTATTCCGTGTGCCTCTGCTTTGTTGCCATATTCTTTGTATGTTTTGCAATGAGCTATTTCGTGAATGAATGTAATTAGAAATGCGTATTTATTCAAACTTTTATTGACTGTGATGGCAGGGTATGATTGATTGTTATGATGACTTTTGAAATCGCCCCACTTGCTTTTTCTGTCGCCTTTTATTATCAATTTGAAGTCGTGTTCAAAAATATAATCACCTACTTTATCAATGGCTTTTTCAGGAATATATTTGCTTAGTATTATTCTGTTTTTTTGTAACAATTCTTCTTGTGTCATGCGTATATATTATATTCTCTAAAGGAAATATCTTTTTGTATAGAGCCAGAATATACATATTTTTTGATGGTATTAGCCCATTCAGTATAATTTTTTGTTTTATCCAAGTCGTGGGGTTGAATAGGTCTGCCAAAGTAGATGCTGATACTTTGATTTCTTTGTTTAAACATTTCGTTAGGAAGAAAGAGCATTTCTATATTACCTTTCATACCTAGTTTTTTTCTCCAATAAGATAAGTTATAGAAGAAAGGAGAATTTTTTCCTTCAATAAAAACAGGGATAATAGGCTTTGAGTATTGTATGGCTTTTTGAACAAAAGTTTTATTCCATTCTAGATCTTGAATGTGCCATTGATTTTTTATTTTTTGTTTGCGAGAGACCAGTCCTGCGGGAAAAAATAAAATAACCATTTCAGATGTAAATACCTTTTCTACTTCTGTTAGAGCCGCTCGTGGGGTATTGCCTAACTTATTAACCCCTACAAACAGACCTGAGTAATTTTTAAGTTTGAGCAATATGTCATTGACGATAAACTTAATATCTTTTCTTTTATAACTTACTGCTTTGATAAGCGCCATCCCGTCTAATCCTCCAAGTGGGTGATTAGAAGCGATGATAAGGCCTTTTGTTTCAGGAATATTTTCTATACTGTGTGTTATTATTTTTGCGTTGAGTTTTTTTAAGACAGCATCATTGAATTCTAAGTCTTGCAAGTGCCCAATTTCATTCATTACATTGTTTATCTCATCTTCGTGAAGTATTTTTTTTATTTTTGAAATTAAAAAACGAGGTAAGTATTTGTAGAATGTTGGTGATTTTTCTTTTAGAATTTTTTCAACGTCTATGTATTTATCAGGCATAATTGGTATAGTAAAAATACAACTGGTTTATCAACAGATTTATTTTTTCTTTGTTTTTTTCATTTGTTCTTGTTGCTTCACCATGCCTTGCAATCTTTTTTGAAAGCCACTGACTTTGACGGGTTTTTTTAGGTTTTCTTCAATCGCTGCACGTATTTTTCCGTCTTTAATCAAGTACTTCATTAGGTAAGTTTGCCCAAATGTCAGAATGTTGGCAGTAAAATAATACCAACTTAATCCTGCAGAATAATTATTCATAACGGCTAAAAATATTACGGGCATAAAATACATCATAAACTTCATACCAGGTACTTGTTGGTTTTGTTGAGGTGATAACATTTCACTGTTTATCCATGTGTATAGTATAGTAGATAAAAACATGAGCAGAGCAAATAATGAAACATGATCCCCGTAAATGGAATGAATGACAGATATTTTTCCAAAATCCCAAATACTGTCATAGGTAGATAAATCATCTGCCCATAAGAATGCTTCTTGGCGAAGTTCAATAGCAGCAGGTACGAAATTAAATAATGCAATCAAGATGGGGAATTGGATGAGTAATAATAAGCATCCCATCATAGGATTGGCTTTGGCTCTTTGGTAAAGCGACATTGTCTCTTGTTGTTTTTTTACAGGGTCGCCCTTGGGTCCATATTTTTCATTGATTTTTTCTATTTCTGGTTTGAGCGCACGCATTTTGGCACCACTCATGTAATTCTTGTAAAATATAGGGAATAAGATAATTTTGATAATGATATTGAGGATCACTAACACCAAACCGAAATTCATTATACCTTTGAGCCAGTTAAATATAGGGATTACTAAACCAGAGTTGATATATTTAAATATCCACCAGCCTGTTGGTATGATGTGTTGTAAGTCCCAGTGTTCATATTTTGTTAGCGTAGGGTAGTGATTGGGTCCAAAATAAAAGTTCATTCCAAATACCTCATTAGGTGAGTGTGCGTATGGAATACCAAGTTCTGCTTTGGTGGCTTTGACTATGAGTGTATCTTCTGCTTTGGTTCTTAATTTGATGAAACTACTTTCTTTCATAAATTCTTTGTCTGCTACAATGGTGCTATTGAAAAATTGTTGTTTAAAACAAACCCATTTTATGGGCATTTCATTGATGATTTTTTCTTCGTCATTTATTGGATTCATATTATCCGGACTATCATCTGTATATTTATAGTAAATGGTGGCTACTTCTTTTTCTTTAACGATGTGCTTTTCTTGTGATGGCATTAAACATTCCCATCTTAAAAATAATTCATCTGTATTAGAAGAAATAATATCGTTGAGGTGATGCAGCTGAATATCAAATTTCACTAAATAATCATTTGGTTGAAGTGTATAAATAAAATCAATGTATTTGTCTTCTTTTGTAGTATTTAGGCGGAAAATAATTTTGTTTTTCTCTTGTAAAAGCAGATTAAAATAAAAACTGTCGGTATAAAATACTCTGCTTTTTTCATAGGCATCAATGATGAAAGAATAGTAGGTAGAATCGCTGTTAAATAGTTTTAAATATTCTTTCTCTTCATAGCGATAATATTCTTTGAGTTCTACTTGTTTTATTCTGCCGCCTTTGTTAGTAAAAGCGATTTTTAATTTTTCATTTTCAAGAGTAAATATTTTTTCTTGCCCCTTAATAACAGGATAAAAATCCTTGTAAAAGTTTTGCTTTTCAACAAAAATAGTGCTATCATTCTTTTTGTTTTCTGCAATGAAAGTATCGCTGATAATAGATGATGTTTTTTCATTTTTGGTGATTTTACTTTGAATTTCTTTCTGACCTTCTGCCAGGGCTATTGAGTCCCTTATTCTTTTTTGTTTTAATAATTCCTCTTGAGTAGGCGAAGTGGTATAAACCCATACACCTATAATAACAGCAATGAGAATAATACCAAAGATTGAATTTTTATCCACTGTTTTTTGTTTTAGAAATAGGGCTGCGAAGTTAGGATTTAAAATAATGATTGTCAAATAAGAAAGTGTGCATTTGTTTTTAGATTGGTGGTATATGTAATGACCAAATAATAAAAAACAGGATCTTTGATACTTTGATATAATAAATTGCTTTAATTTGCCACAAAATAAGACGATGATAGTTCAAGAGTTTATATCTAATGACATTCCTCCTTTGCATTCTGATGATATGTTGAGCAAAGCATTGGAATGGATGAGCCAATTTAAAGTGGCGGACTTGCCAATAGTGGATAATAGAAAATACATAGGAATTATATCAGAAGCAGATATCATTGATTACAATAAACTGGACGAAAAGATTTCAGAAACCAGCATACATATAGAAAGACCTTTCGTTTATGTACATCAGCATGTCTATGAATTGTTTCGCTTGATGACCAAGCACAATATTACTGTAATGCCTGTAATGAACGAGAAAGATGAATATGTAGGAAGTGTCAGTGCAAAAGGTATTATTCAGAACTTGGCTAAAATTACTTCTTTACAAAGCGCAGGTGGAATCATTGTGCTGACAATACCCTTTAAAGATTATTCTGCAGTACAAATAGCCAATATCATAGAGGGCAACGATGCTAAAATTTTAAGTATGTATGTAGAATCGCATGATAATAATTGGTTAGAAATCACTATACAAGTAAGCGTGGAAGATGTAAGTAGAATCTTGCAGACATTTTATAGATATAATTATCAGGTGAAAACCGTTTATCAATCATCCGAAAGTGAAGTAGATCTCAAAAGAAGATTAGATGAATTCTGGCACTTTTTGAATATCTAAAATCAAAATGATCATTCGTTTTTTTTACTTGGTATGCATTATTTTATTTTCAACGCAATGTAAAAATTTTCACAAAAAGAAAAGCCCTTCATCCTATCAACAAATAAGATGGAGCATTCTTACATTTGAAGATACAGTGAAACATTTTCAAAAACATGATTGGCTATGGTTGGATGCAGAGTTTGTTACACAAGACGATTCTGTTTTCTGGAATTCACATCATGAAGGAGCAGATAAGTTTCTAATTCAATTGCGAGACAGTACTGAGTCAGCTTTTTTCTTTCCATTTTATATTTCATCAGAAAAGGATAGTTTGATGATTTTAGCACCAAAAGAAATTATATTAAGAGATATTTTCAAAGTCTCTGAGTGCCCTTATTTTTTAAAAAATGATAGTATTATTAGGTGTTTTATTAAAATTAAGCGTCATTTTTTATCTTTGGAAGGCAGTATTTTTCAAATGTTTCAGCAAGATGAATTAAAATTGATTGAGAATTTTTTAATTAAGAATAAACCCCTTTATCAAAAAGACAGCAACGATATTATTTGGTTAGAGCCATTGCCAATTCCTGCTTACAAAGCCCGTCCTGATGTAAAAGAAGTTACAGTTGCCTATTCGGGATATTTTTTAGACGGTAGAATGATAGATCACAATGATAGCTTGGGCATACGGTACAACGATACCTTACAACTTATTGAAGGGTTAAATTATGTTATTAAAAAACTAAATGTGGGGCAATCAGCAAAAATTATTTTACCTTCGCGGCTGGCATTTAGAGAGAGAGGAAGTTTTAATAAAACCATTCCCCCATTCTCACCCTTGCTTTATGAAATAAAACTTATGCAAATACAATGATTATGAAGAAAATTTTATTATTTTTCTCCTCTTCTTTGCTTCTATTTATTACCTCCTGCAAACAAAGCAAGTTCAAAGGATATGAAGAATCAGAAAGAGGCTTGTACTACAAATTTTTTGTAAAGAACGACACTACTGTTTCTCCACAACCAGAAGACGGTATAGCCATTAGATTTATTATCAAGAAACAAAGTAATGATTCAATTATTTCTAATAGTAAAGATATTAGCAGAGATGGTTCAAGTGTTTTGAAATTTTTACTTCAAAAACCTACATTCAAAGGATCTATTGAAGATGGTATTTTGATGATGCATAAACAAGACAGTGCTTCATTTATCATAAGTGCAGACTCTTTCTTTTTGAAAACACAGAAGATGAATGAGCTGCCACCTTATATCAGACCTGGCGAGTATTTGAATGTACATATAAAATTAGTAGATATAAAAACACACAAAGAATTGGAAGAAAACCAAAAAAAACAAGAGCAAGAAATGACCCAGCGCAAACAAGAAGAATTAGTAAATTTAAATGCATACATACAAAAAAATAATATCAAAGAAAAGCCTGCAGGATCAGGTTTGTATTACATTGAACTTAAAAAAGGTAAAGGTGAAAAAATTACCACCAATTATGTAGTAAAAGTACATTATCGGGGAGAACTTTTAGATGGAACAGTTTTTGACTCTTCGGAAGGCAAAGAACCAATAGAATTTATAGCAGGTATGGGAGAAGTAATTAAAGGATGGGATGAAGCATTGCTAATGATGCAAAAAGGAACAAAAGCAAAGGTAATTATTCCTTCTTCAATAGGATATGGAGCCCAGCAGGCAGGACCAATACCTCCTTATTCTACACTGGTTTTTACCATTGAAATAGTAGATATAAAGCCGCCCGTAGCAGAGAAATAAAAAATTCTACGCACTGTCTGAGTTTTATTCGTAACTTACTTTTGAAAAATTATCATTTACAGATAACTTGATGTTTTTCCCGTGATAAAATGCAAGATTGTCTTTAATATGCCCGGCAGGAAAGTTGAAACAAACAGGAAAAGGATATTCTTTTACTGCATTATAAATAATTTCTTCTTCTGTTTTTCCAAAAGCTATGGCATTGTCTTTGATGTCTGTCATTCCACCCACAATGAGTCCTTTTAATTTTTTCAATACGCCAGCTCTCTTGAATAGCATCATCATTCTGTCTATGTGATATAAATACTCATCTGTATCTTCTATAAATAAAATTTTATCGGAATAATCTATTTGAGATACTGTACTTATAAGCGAGTATAATACAGATAAATTTCCTCCTACCAAAACACCTTCACTTGTACCAAATTTATTCATAGGATGGCTATCAAAAGTATATTCTACTATCTTGCCTTCTAATAGATCAAAAAGCGATTGTAAAGATTTTTCAGATTGAGCAAATAACAATGGCATAGTAGAATGTATGCTACAAAAACCCATATTAAACAAATGTGAATGCATCACAGTAACGTCACTAAATCCGCATATCCATTTAGGATGTTTTTGAAATACACTAAAGTTTAATCTGTCTATTATTCTCACTGTCCCATAACCTCCACGGGCTATCAATACAGATTTAATATTTTTATCATCTAAAATTTTTTGTAATGCTCCTGCTCGTAAAGAATCGCTGCCTGCAAATTGGTCTTCTTCTGCATATATGTTAGATGCAAGTACTAACTGATAATTTCTATTTTGAATGTATTGAATGGCAAATTGTAATTCTTCAGGTCTTATTTTTCTCGCCGTAGCAACAATAGCTATAGTATCACATGGTTTTAAGAATGGCGGTTGAATAAGCACTACTCAAAGATTTACACTAATATTTTTTTCTTATTTTTGAATTGCGGGGCTACAGTTAGTTCTTTACTCTCTTTGTTGGAATAATCATAAAAACCCATTCCGGATTTTATACCTAAATTGCCCGAATCCACCATTTTTACAAGTAATGGGCAGGGAGCATATTTTGGATTCCCATATCCTTCATACAATACACGCATAATGTAGAGACACACATCCAGTCCAATAAAATCAGCTAATTGCAATGGACCCATAGGATGAGACATACCCAATTTAATAATTGTATCTATTTCTTCTACACCTGCAATACCTTCATACAAAGTATAAATCGCCTCATTAATCAACGGCATGAGCACTTTATTAGATACAAAGCCCGGAAAATCATTTACTGTTACCGGAATTTTTTGTAATGATTTTGCAGTTTCGGTAATGATTTGATTGATCTCTTCAGATGTTTTGAAGCCCTTGATAATTTCCACTAACTTCATTACAGGGACAGGATTCATAAAGTGCATGCCTATTACTTTTTCAGGTCTT
Organism: bacterium; assembly: GCA_027364695.1. Lineage (GTDB taxonomy): Bacteria > Bacteroidota > Bacteroidia > B-17B0 > Aurantibacillaceae > BPGX01. Next base: position 2,575 of record DAHXOV010000222.1, on the reverse strand, counting down.
TTTGTAACAGAGGCTATTTTGGTAATAGAAATAGAAGAAGTATTGGAAGCCAGTATGGTATGTTCGGGGGCTAATGCGTCTATTTTTTTGAAAATATCTAGCTTGATAGCAGGATTTTCTGTTGCGGCTTCTATTATTAAATCTCTGTCTTTTATAGCATCATCAATACTTGTAAAAGATTTAATCTTGTTCAAAATATTTTTTTTATCCTCTTCTGTGATGATTCCTTTACTGATTTGCCGGTCTATGTTTTTTGAAATGCTTTGTAGCGCTTTTTGCAATGCTTTTTCTTGAATATCTATGAGGTGGACATCATATCCATATTGGGCGAAAACATGTGCAATACCATTACCCATTGTACCACTGCCGATAACTGCTACTTTTTGAATTTTCATATCATTTGTTTTTTTATTGATTAGAGCGGGATACGGGACTTGAACCCGCGGCCTTCAGTTTGGGAAACTGATGCTCTGCCAACTGAGCTAATCCCGCAACTATAGTTCTAAAAGAACTTCTTCAGGTTCTTTACCATTGAATACCAAGCGGACAGGATTTTCTATCAGTTCTTTGATTTTGTATAAAAACCCTACACTTTCTCTGCCATCAATGATTCTGTGATCGTAACTGAGTGCTACATACATTACAGGACGTATCTCTACTTTTCCTTTGACCACCACAGGTCTTTCTACTACGTTGTGTATACCTAATATAGCACTTTGTGGTGGATTAATGATGGGGGTAGAAAGCATAGAGCCAAATACGCCTCCATTGGTGATAGTAAATGTACCGCCTTCCATTTCAGGAATACTTAGTTTGCCATCCCGTGCTTTCATTGCTAATTCTTTAATTTTAATTTCTATTTCTGCCAAGCTCAATGTTTCTGCATTACGGATGATAGGCACCATCAATCCTTTTGGGGTACTTACGGCTATTCCAATATCACAATAATTATGATGTACTATATCATCTCCGTCAATCAGAGCATTCACAGAAGGGAAGTGGTAGAGCGCTGCACAAACTGCTTTAGTAAAGAAACTCATAAAACCAAGCCCTATCTGATGTTTTTCCTTAAACTTATCTTTGTATTTATTTCTAATTTCATAAATGTTACTCATATCCACTTCATTAAAGGTCGTAAGCATAGCCGTTTGATTCTTTACAGAAACTAATCTTTTTGAAACGGTCTTTCGTAAAGAACTCATTTTTTGTCTTTGTTTTTCTCTATTACCTGCCCAGTAATGATGAATACTTTCTTGTGCTTTTGGAAAGCCCGCAGCGATGTATTGAAGTACATCTTGCTTGGTAATCCTTCCATTCTTCCCCGTACCTTGAACTTGAGTATGGGAGATATTATTTTCTGCCATCATTTTTTTGGCTGCGGGACTGGGTTCGGATATTACTTGGTTGGTAGCATCTATAGTATGGATATCTGTTGGCGGGCTTGTTACTTCTTGCTTTTCTATTTCTTTTTTTGTAGCTACAGTACTTAGGGTAGATTGATGAGCAGATACTTTTACAGATGTATCTATTTTGGCAACGATTGAATTCACAGGTATAGTTTCTCCTTCTGGTACGAGTATTTCTAGCTTCCCTGCTTCTTCTGCGTTGATAGTAAGCGTTGCTTTATCAGAGTCCATTTCTGCTATTATTTCGTCTTTTTCTACTATATCTCCAGTTTGTTTTGCCCATTTGGCAATAGTTACCTCGCTCACAGATTCGCCTGGACTAGGCACTTTAATTTCTATTATTGACATATATTTTATTTTTTATGAAGGAGCTAAAAAGTCTATGATTTTTTTTACAAAGTGATGCAAAGTTACCAAATCTTGTGTGTATTTTAGATAACATAGATAAATCAACTAATTGGTTACTTTTTTTAATGACTTATCAAATACTTGATCGAGTATTTTTTTTGTTTCCTGTTCATGCTTTTTAGAAAAGCCGGTAGCAGGAGATGCAGAAGCGGTTCTGCCGATGTATTGCAACTTTAAATCATCTTTTAATTGATAAAATAAAAATTGCCATGCGCCTGCGTTTTCAGGTTCTTCTTGAATATAATAAAATTCTTTTGCGGAAATATATTGTTCTATCTGCCCTAATAACTGTTTTTTGGGAAATGGATGCAATTGTTCCAATCGGATAAAGGCTATGTCTTCTATATTATTTTTTTCACGGTATTCTATTAAATCATAATAAATTTTTCCTGAGCATATACCAATTCTTTTTACTTTTTGTTTTTCTCCTTTGAAAAAATTATCATCTAAAATTTCATGAAATTTATCTGAGGTAAAGTCTTTTAATCTGCTTACAGCCAATGGGTAACGGAGTAATTTTTTGGGGGTAAAACAAATGAGTGGTTTTCTGAAGTCACGATTTAATTGTCTTCTTAAAACATGGAACTGTTGGGCGGGGGTAGTGGTGTTGACTAATTGCATATTGTTCCCTGCACAGAGTTGTAGGTATCTTTCTATTCTTGCTGAAGAATGCTCTGGTCCTTGTCCTTCGTATCCATGGGGCAGGAGTACCACAATGCCATTCATTCTTCTCCACTTATATTCTGCGGATGAGATATATT
>DAHXOV010000189.1 GCA_027364695.1 bacterium | reverse complement strand
CATTGGCGAGAGATTGTAATGAGTTTTGGGATAGGAAGAAAATTAAACTATGATATTCCTTATGAGAAACCTGGGAATGTGCCATCTATAAAATATTATGATAAAGTATTTGGTAAAAACAGGTGGTTTGCCAACACGGTTATTTCTTTGGGCATAGGACAGGCAGAGCTTACAGCGGTGCCACTTCAATTGGCAAATGTAATGTGTATTATTGCCAACAGAGGATATTATTATACTCCACACATTATCAAAGGCATTGGGCATGAAAAATACATAGATAACATATTTAAAGAAAAGCATTACGCTTATGTGACAGAAGATGAATATTATGAACACGTGATCAATGGAATGGAAAAAGTGGTAGATGCAGGGACAGCTACTTTAGCTAAAATAAAAGCTATTAAAATATGTGGAAAGACAGGTACTGCGCAAAATCCACATGGGAAGGACCATGCTTTGTTTTTTGCTTTTGCTCCAAAAGAAAATCCTCAAATTGCCATTTCTGTAATCATTGAGAATGCAGGTTTTGGCGGTGTATGGGCAGCACCTATTGCATCATTGATAATAGAAAAATATTTAAATAGAAAAATAGCTCGCCCTGATATGGAAAAAAGAATGGTGGAAGCTAATTTAATAAAAGTCAATATGGAATATATAAAAAGTGGAATGCCGGATAAAAAGAAAAACAAAAAAAGAAATCAAGATAAAGAATGACAAGGAGTGCGGGAAATAAATATTTTGAAAATATAGACTGGATAACTGTGATTATTTATGTGATTCTTGTGATTATGGGCTGGCTCAATATATATGCAGCAGTGTATGATGAACAATATCAAAGTATATTTGATATATCTCAAAAGTATGGCAAACAAATGATATGGATAATGACTGCTTTTATCATAGCCTTTGTTATTCTCATTATTGATGCAGAATTTTATACAGTATTGGCTTATGGTTTTTATATTTTCTTTTTGGTGCTTAACTTATTAGTACCTTTTTTGGGGAAAGAGATGAAGGGCAGTAAATCGTGGTTTCGATTTGGAGATATGGGTATTCAGCCTGCTGAATTTATGAAGTTTGCTACTAATTTGGCACTTGCTAAATTTTTATCTAATCAGAATTTGTCAGTGGTATCTACAAAAAGATATAAGACCATAGCAGATTATATTGAAATGTACAAGAACACCATTATTTCATTTGTTTTCATTGGTGTGCCAATGCTTATTATTATAATATTACAAAATGAAACAGGCTTAGCTCTTGCATTTATTGCTTTTATTATTACTTTATTTAGAGAAGGATTGTCTGTAAATTATATTATTATTGGATTTATAACATTATTGTTGTTTACACTATCACTGCTTGTTCCTCAAATATATTTTTATATTGCATTTGGGGTCATTTTTCTTTTTTTGTTTTATTTTGGAAAACATTCATGGAAAAATTTTATGATAAAGCTGCTATATGTATTGGCAGCTGGCTTATTTGTGTTTTCAAGTAATTACATTTATTCAAAATTACAGCCCCACCAAAGAGGGAGAATAGATGTACTTTTAGGTCGTGGAGCAATCAATCTTAAAAAAGAGGGCTATAATGTTCATCAATCTAAAATAGCCATTGGTTCAGGTGGTTTGTGGGGCAAAGGATATTTGAGAGGAACACAGACTAAATATAATTTTGTACCTGAGCAAGATACCGATTTTATTTTTTGTACCGTAGGTGAGGAGTGGGGGTTTTTAGGGAGTACTGTAGTGTTGGTTTTATTTGCATTTTTGATTATCAGAATAATTACATTAGCAGAAAGACAGAGGTCTGAATTTTCAAGAATATATGGATATGGAGTAGCCTCTGTTTTGTTTTTTCATTTAGTAATAAACATAGGAATGACTTTGGGCGTGTTGCCTGTGATTGGAATACCATTACCATTTTTTAGCTATGGCGGCTCTTCACTTTGGGAATTTACTATACTATTATTTATTTTTCTTAAATTAGATGCCCACCGATTATTCGTTTTGAGGTAAGTTTTGTACAGTTAGGTTTTTTTTTCTTACATTTGCTTGCAAAGATTGAAATTGATTTTTTTTTCAAGACACATATTATTGTCTTTTTTGGCATTATTCTTATTGAGTTCTTTTAAACAAGACTATGATATTAATGCCAAAATTAAAGCCGTTTATATCTATAATCTGACTCGTTATTTTGAGTGGCCATCCTCTTCTAAATCAGGGAATTTTATTATTCAGATTGTAGGTAATGCGAACGCTCTCATCAAAGAACTGAATGACAATGTTGTTTCAAAGAAGACCATTGGCGGTCAAAAAATAGAACTTATTAATAGCACTAAAATTGATAAAAATAAAATTCCACAGGTATTGTACATTACACCAGAGTATTCATCTAGCATAAAGTCGTATGCTTCACAATTAAAAAATAAAGGAACTTTGTTAATTACAGATCAAGAAGGTGCCGCAAAGACATACGCAGTGATTAACTTTATAGTGATAGAAAGTAAGCAAAAATTTGAATACAATAAACAAAATGCTTCCAAATATGGATTAAAGGCCAGCGAAGATATTAAAAATTTAGCTTCGGCGGTCTATTAAATAAATACAATGAAGAAGAGGTATAACATACAATTTTTAATCATCGTCCTTATCATGGGATGTATGTGGCAGCGTTCTTATTCACAAGTCAATAAGTTAATGGAAGCGTTTGATTGTTATCAAAATAAAAATATGGCTTGTGCAAAGGATAAAAT
>DAHXOV010000183.1 GCA_027364695.1 bacterium | reverse complement strand
GAGTTGGCTAACTTTGAATTATTTAAATCAAATGAAATGAAAGAGATAATTTGAATTTTATCTGTTTAGATTGGAAATGATATTTATCATATTTGATTATCTTAAAAAATCTGCTTATTTTTACTTCCAAAAAAAGATATGTACAACCAAAAATTTTATCAGGCCATAGGACATGCATTTTACGCAGTAGCACATGCCAATAAAAAAGTAGATAGAAAAGAATTCAATACCTTAATTCAAATTGTAAAAGAGCAATGGGTACCTATTGAAGACGAAACAGATGAATTTGGCGAAGATATAGCTTTTCAAATTGTTTCTGTATTTGATTGGCTTGCAGATAATGATGTAAATGAAAAAGAATCTCTCATGCACTTTAAAGAGTATGTGTCTGAACATCCTAAATTATTTACAAAAGAAATAAAGGGAAAAATTTATAATACCTGTAAGAAAATAGGAGATGTATCACACGGTATAAATAAATATGAGAATTATATTATCCAAGATATTCATTCTATATTGTTATGAGTAAAATTATCTTTTGTAAAGTTATTTATTAATTACTCTTTATGTTTTTTAATCCATTCCATTGCCTTTCTCACACTACCTTGTGCTAATAAAATTTCTTTCAGATACTCATAGTTCTTCATACCTGTGTTTTTCATCATCATTTGTACACCTCTGTTGATGAGTTTGTTATTTGCTAATTGCATATCTACCATCTTGTTATCTTTTATTCTGCCAAGTTGGATCATTGTGGAAGTAGAAATCATATTCAGGATTAATTTTTGTGCGGTGCCTGATTTCATTCTTGTAGAACCCGTAACAAATTCAGGACCTACTGCTACTTCTATAGGATAATCGGCATACTTACTAATCTCTGCATGAGGATTACAAGATACAGACCCTGTGATGATACCGTGTTTTTTACATTGCTGCAGCGCTCCTGTTACATAAGGCGTAATACCCGATGCAGATAAACCAACGACAACATCACCTGTACTTATTTGATGTTTCTTTAAATCTTTCCATCCTTGAATCATATCGTCTTCTGCAAATTCTACCGCTTTTGTGATGGCTTTTTTACCACCTGCAATAATACCTACCACTCTACCGTACTCAATACCATAAGTGGGTGGACATTCTGATGCATCAACAATACCTAACCTTCCGCTTGTACCTGCACCAATATAAAATAATCTACCTCCTTTTTTCATTTGCTCAACGATAGTTTTAATCAGAGACACTAATTGTGGAATAATCTTCTCTACTGCATCAGGTACTTTTTTGTCTTCACGATTCATATTTATGAGCAATTCTTCAAGGCTCATTTTTTCAAGCTGATTATATAATGAATCACTTTCTGTTATTTTAGTCATTTAATGTATTTTTTAGAAATATAAAGAAATAATAAGAATCCTATCAAAGACAATGCGATGTATATGTAAAATTCATATTTATCAGGAATTATATTTTTGTGATTAAAATAATCTGATGGCGATGCATTTATCACAATTTCAGGAAAAGTATTTTTTAATTTTGTTATTTCTTCTTCATAAGTAATAATATGCGTGGCTATAAAAAAATCATCTCCATCGTTGACAAATTTTTTTCTACTCCATCCACACCATTCTATTTCACACGAATTGAGCTGTTTATTTTTACCATAAATCAGCCACTCCTCTCCTATATTGATAGGAATAGCACAAGGGTCATTTTCTGGAAATAGAACTCTTTGTAACTTAAAAGGATTGCCCTTGAATAAATGGAGGACTTCTATATCTGCTATTGTGTAATTATTTTGATGTAGAACGATATTCTTGATGACACCTCTGAATATCACATCGTTTTTATTTGCTGTCTCTTTTGTCCATTCTATAACAGGACATTGACATGCTATTAAGCGGTTAAGTATAAATATAAGTATCAAATTATATTTTATAGCAGTACCCATTTTTTATATTTTATTGATTGTTTAAATGAATATACCATTCACGCATCTTTGATTCAATAAATTTTTTTGTATTATGTATATGTATATACATCTCTGTATCTTTGTCAATAAAGGGAACTATTTTTCTGTATACATACATAATATTCTCAATAAATTCGGATGATTTTTGTGGTTTTTTCAACTCTAATGCCTGTGTGGCAGTGAAGAGTTCTATAGCCAGAATACTTTTGATGTTGTCCAGTATTTCCAAACATTTGTTTGCTGCATTCGCCCCCATGCTTACATAATCCTCTTGACCATTTGAAGAAACAATACTATCTGCAGAAGCCGGGGTGCATAGTATTTTGTTGCGATTAACAATAGATGCAGCGGTATATTGAGGCACCATGAATCCGGAATTTAACCCTGAATTTTTAATGAGGAATATGGGTAAGTTTCTGTTTCCTGAAATGAGTTGATACATTCTTCTCTCTGAAATGCCGCCTAATTGGTTGAGTGCAAGAGCGAGCATGTCAAAGGCATTGGCTAATATTTGTCCATGAAAATTGCCGCCTGAAAGTATTTGGTTATCATCAGAAAAGATGAGCGGATTGTCGGTTACCGAGTTTATTTCAGTTTCGATGACATGTTTGAAAAACTGAATTAAATCGTAAGATGCTCCGTGTACTTGCGGAATACAACGAAATGAATAAGGGTCTTGTACGGCTTTGTTTTCATTAGAATGAAACAGGCTACTGTCGTTTAGAATTTTATTGATTTGCACTGCCACATATTTTTGTCCTTCATGTCTTCTTATATTATGAATTTTTTCATCAAAAGGTTCTGATTTGCAATTGAATGCATCCAGTGAAACAGATGCAATTACATTAGCTGCAGTCAATAAAGGGAGAGTATTGATAAGCAAATAAATACCTATGCCGGTCATGTATTGTGTGCCATTGAGCAGTGCCAAACCTTCTTTGGGATGCAGAGGTATTTTTTTCCATTTTAGTTTGTTATATAGGTCTTCTGTTGAAATCATTTCATTTTGATAATATACTTTACCTAAACCAATGAGCGGTAAAGATAAATGTGCCAATGGGGCTAAATCGCACGATGCACCCAATGACCCTTGCTGATAAATGACGGGATATATTTGATGATTAAAAAAATCTATCAGTCGCTGAATTAACAAAGGATGAACGCCGCTATAGCCAATT
>DAHXOV010000180.1 GCA_027364695.1 bacterium | reverse complement strand
GTATGGGTGTATACGGCAAATACTTTTATATCATATTTTTGCTTTAAGTTGTTGTATATTTTTACGATTTCTGGCATTTCTTTTTGACAGTGTCCACAATCTGTATCCCAAAATACAAGGATGATGTAGTCTGCTTTTGTTTGATACAAGGAGATGGGGAGAGGTGTGATTTGCTGCACGTTTTCGTAATATAATTTGGTAATACTTTCGCTTGTGTGTGCGGTGTCAAAGCCCATTTTGTTGGTGATTTTGCCACTGGTGGTATCAATCATCAGCAGTTCGGGGGCTTGATTGCCTACAAGCAATGGTTTTAGGATGTTTCCTCTTTCAATGATTTTTTCTCTTACTTTTTCGTCATATAAATCGTTGGCTAATCCTGTGCGAATGTATTTATCTATAATATGTACAAATACTTTATCAAAGCCCATTATTTTATGTGATTCGTAATAAGGTGTAAGGTAAGCAAGCAGGAATTTGAACATATCACTTTTTGGATGGGACTGTGATAATGTTTTGTCTACTTCAACAATAGCAGAATCGGGTATTTGTGGAATCATTCTTTCAAAATAATTTTTTACTTTTTCTCCAAAAAAGGGTGTGATAAGCAGCCGGTCATCTTTGAAATTTATTCCATCCCAGTAATGATTTTTTATATATTGATATACATAAATGCTATCGGGCCTGCCATTAGATGCTTTTGGGATATTTTCAGGTTCTTTTGCTAATTGTAGATTAATTATATCTGCCAGGAAGGTGCCTTTGTTTGCAGTTAAAAAATTTTTTTGAAAATTTTTTACATCTTCATTTAATTGTTTTACTTCTTTTTCCATAAATTCAGCAGAGTCCTTTTTGGGCATTTGTTGGGCTTTATCTTTTAGTTTCCAAAACATTTCATTCTTTGTTGCAATATATTTGATGTACTCAAAGAATTTCTCATTTTCTTTTGAACCAGACATTTTTAGAGTTCTTATTTCTTTGATGTCTCCGTTGATTGCGAATTTGTTATTCTCATTAATGAAGAAGTCAAAATATCTGCCTTTCTCTTGACTCACCAAAAAATATACACCTTTTTCTATTTCTTTATCTGATTTAAAGTACATTTTACCATTTTTGACTTTTTTGCATGTGTCCACGATGTATTGTTTGTCAAATGTATATTTGGCAAGGTACGTCACAGTGTCTTTGCAGTTGGTGAGATTGAGTTGCAGATGGTATCCTTTTACTTTAAATGATGGGAGTATTTTATCGACTTTTTCTAATGAACTATTATTATTTTTTGATTTTTTTTGGGCATAAAATGTATTCAGAGCTACAAGAAATAAAAGAGCAAGGGATAATTTCTTCATAAATTTTTTTGCTGCAAATATAAAAATAAAAACGCCCTTTTTGAACGTAATAGAAAGATATTTTAGTATAATTAACTTTTATTATTATGCAATTTATACTTACCTTTGTGCAAAAATAAATTGTATGGAAAATAGGAGCACTAAGATTGAAAATTTGAATTATGAGGAGGTGTCTAGTCATAGTTTAAGCACCAATGCGTTGTTTAGACAGGTATTTGGATGGATGTTTGTTGGTTTGTTACTCACGGCTATTGCTTCTTTGTTTTTTGGAATGAATCCAGAAGCGATGCGTTATTTGATTTCTGTTTCTGACACAGGCGCAAAATTGAATGTATTAGGTTGGATAGTGATGTTTGCACCATTAGGATTTGTATTGATTATGAGTTTTGCTTTTAATAGGTTAAGTTTTGTACAGATAGCATCTATCTTTGTTTTGTATGCTTTGGTAAATGGGATAAGTTTGGGGTTTATATTTTATGTTTACGAGATTGGTAGTATTTTCAAAGCATTTGTGAGTGCCTCTGTTTTGTTTGGTGTGATGGCTATAGCAGGATATATGACAAAAACAGACCTTACAAAGTTTGGAAGGATTTTATTTTTTGGGCTTATTGGCATTATGATTGCATCATTGATTAACTTTTTTATGAAAAGTGGTACGATGGATTATATTATAAGTATTCTTGGAGTGGCTATATTTACAGGACTTACAGCGTATGATGTACAAAAAATAAAAGCATTGTCTAATGGATACGATGGTAGTGTGATGTACAGAAAATTAGGCATTATGGGCGCATTAAATTTGTATTTGGATTTTATCAATTTGTTTTTGTTTTTGTTGAGATTGTTTGGCAGCAGAAAGAATTAAGCGTAAAATCATCAAGTTATTGTGGTCTCTATTTTTTCTATTACTTTCTTTATATTCCATTCATTTATTAGTTCATCGGAAAAAGAGAATTGGTATTGGTTCTCTAACAGGTTTATTACTTGCTGAATAAAGGTATCATCTTTGAGATGTATTCCTAGTTTATTTTCAGTAATGTATTTACTAACTAATCCCTCATTGCCATAGTATAAGAGAGTTTTTTTGAGATATATCATTTCTGCAAACTTAGTGGTGAAATAATCTTTTGCACGATGATGAGAGAGAATAAATAAAAAATCAGACAGATAGGTAAGAGAAAAAAGATCTTGGGTGGATAAATTCAGATTTATCTTTATTTTATCTTTATGTCTTTGAATAATCCTATAGTAATGATCTTTAAATTCGCCTATTGCATAAAAATGAAATTCTATTTTTTCATAGAGTGCCGGATATTTTTCTTTTAAATAATCTAATGTTTCTGTGATTTTTTTGAAAAAGATCTCTTTATTTTCATGAACTGTTCCAGCATAAAAAAAAACTGTTTTATCTGTTGTTCTTATATTTGTTTGATTGGAAGTAAAATCATCTTCATCAAAAAAGTGAGGAAGATGGATAAGTTTTTTAGAATCTACCTGATAAAGAGTTTTAATGTATGCTAAAATAATGGCTGTACATGAACTAATATAATCTGCTTTTTCACAAGTATATTTTTCCAATGTTTTCTCTCTATTTTGCCTCTGGTTACTAATTGCCGCAAAGCCGTGAACATTATTAAATGTCCATTCATCCCTATAATCTACTATAAATTTTATATGTGGATATTTTTCTTTAAGAAGTACTGTATAATAAGCATAATGAAATGGCGGAACACTGACAATTACTATCTGAATATCTTTTTCTTTTATTAATTTTTCAACTTGATTTTGTAATTGAAGTTTCCAAAATGTGCTTCTATCGTAATAATTTCCTTTTACTAAAAAAGGCAATACTCTATACCAACATTGATAGGCTAGTTTGTCTTTTATTGTTTTGATAGAACTGATAAGGGCTTTGGGATAAAGTGCGGGTAAATAATGTAAGTTTTCTTTTGGCAGATATTTTATATTATTGATAAAAGTAGATGTGTAATCAAAAGGATTTTTGGCAGCAATAACATGTATATTATATCCATTTCTGTGCAGGTGTTTTGCAAGTTTTGCCCACCTCCTTCCTCCTATTCCAGGGTAAGGTGGAAATACATAATTTATAATGAGCACATTTTTCTTTTCCATAGTAAATTGACGAATGTAATGGATTTAAAATGAACAATGCTCTGCAAAATTTGCAGAGCATTGTTCATTCATTGTTTTTGGCTCTTATTCTTTTGCTTTTACCTCTCCTTTTATTTTTAATTTTAAGACAGGGTACTTAGCATTAGAAGTAACGGTTATATTTTTTTCAAATCTGCCTACTCTTTTTGTATCGTATTTTACTTTAATAGTTCCTGTTTTTCCTGGTAATATCGGCTCTTGTGGCCACCCTGGTTTTGCATCAATGGTAGTGGCTGTGCAGCCACATTCACCCTGAACATTGGTAATAGTAAGAGGTGATTTACCAGTATTTTTAAATTTAAATTCTCTCATACCGTCAGATTCATAAGGAATGATGCCATAATCGACAACCTCACTTTCAAATTTAATATCTGGCGCATTGGGGTCAGTATTCGGCACAGTACTTTCTTGTGCTTTTAGCGTAAAAGCTAAAACCAACATTGCCCCTAATATAGATTTGCTTAGTGCTTTCATTTTTTTATTTTTTATGATTTAATTGGCTTTTGGTGCACCCTCATTTTTATTTTGTGGAAATGCTTCTTCTACGGGTTTTGCTTCTACCGTGCCTTTAATTTGTAAAGTCATTACTCCGCTTTTAGCATTGGAATTTACAGTTACACTTTTTACAAAAGGACCTACTCTGTTAGTATCATACTTTACCTTAATGGTTCCTTTTTTGCCTGGTAGTATTGGCTCTTTTGGACATTGTGGTACAGTGCATCCACAACTTCCCATACAATTTGTGATGACCAGTGGCTCTTTGCCTGTATTTGTAAATGCAAATTCACACTCGCCATTACCTCCCTGTGGAATAGTCCCAAAATCGTGGACTGTTTTCTCAAATTGAATATCTGCTAAACTAGTAGATTGTTCTGTTGTAGGGTTTGCATTTTTAGTATCTTGTGCATTCATAACAGAGCACATCAACACTGATCCAGACACACTGATTAAATAAAGAATTTTTTTCATAACATTAAATTTTGCATACAAAATTACAGACAAAAATTGTTCCAAACAATAGTTCATTACTAATCTTTAATTATTTTTGCGAAAATTAACAGTATATAAAATTTTTGAACTTATGCCTATCAATACAGAACTTGCAACAAAATTTGAACCACAAAAAATAGAGTCAAAATGGTATGAACATTGGAAAAGTAAGGATTATTTTTTTTCAAAGCCAGATAAAAACAAAAAACCATACACTATAGTGATACCTCCTCCAAATGTAACAGGTATTCTACACATGGGGCACATATTGAATAACACCATTCAAGATGTGTTGATTCGCAAACACAGAATGATGGGTTTTAATGCTTGCTGGGTGCCAGGTACAGACCACGCGAGTATTGCAACAGAAGCAAAAGTAGTAAAAATGCTTGCAGATAAAGGCATTATCAAATCAAGTATTTCAAGAGAAGAGTTCTTGAATCATGCCTGGGAATGGAAAGACAAATACGGAGAAATTATTCTTGAACAACTTAAAAAAATTGGGGCTTCTTGTGACTGGAACAGAACAACTTTTACTATGGATACTGCATATAATGAGGCTGTCATCAATGCTTTTATTGATTTGTACCATAAAGGATATATTTATCGTGGCTATAAAATGATTAACTGGGATCCCGTAGGGCAAACGGCATTGAGTGATGAGGAAGTTATATATAAAGAGAGCAATAGTCAATTGGTATATGTA
>DAHXOV010000142.1 GCA_027364695.1 bacterium | reverse complement strand
TTGTATTGTTAATTTCTATATTCTGTAGTGTGTCTGACAATTCTGATTTATTGCTATTTACTATAATCTCATGATCATTAAAGGTTGTTTTAATTTTATCTTTATTGAGCGCAGGCATTTTTTTTATTTGCAATGTATGTTCATCATAATATACAATTTTATGTTGTGCTTTTGATAAAACATTTTTATACTCAGATAAAAATACTTCGTTTAAACTACTGAATGTGTGTAATTCAAAAGCGGCTATTAATGCTTTATCGGGGTATAGTTCTTTGATTGCCTCTATGGTGGCTTTTACTTTAGATGGGGCATGCGCAAAGTCCCTGAATACCACTATATGTTCTTGGTCTATCCATTTTTCTAACCTTTTTGCTGCGCCCTTAAAATCAGCCATACTTTGGTAAAAAGTAATGTCATCTATTCCCAATTGATTACTCACCATTTTTGCAGCTTCTATGTTTTGTAAGTTATGCTTACCAAATATCAGAAGCGGGATTTCTTTTTGCTGATATTGAATAAATACTTTTTCATGGATAATTTTATAGTTAGGAAAACGATATGGAATCATTTTAATATCTCTTCTGTTGCTTGTATTTATCAACTCTACAGTTTCTTTATCTGTACTGTTGTATATGAGTGTGCCATTGGGTTCTATTGATTTTATATATTCAACAAATGCCTTCTTGTAATCATTATAGGATGGAAAAACGTTGATGTGATCCCAGGCAATTCCACTGATGACTGCAATATGTGGTTGGTATATCAAAAACTTTGGTCTATGGTCAATAGGTGAAGCAAGATATTCGTCTCCTTCAGCAACGAGTATTTCGTTATCATGACTTAGTTTTACCATTGTATCAAATCCATCTATTTGTGCTCCTACTAAATAATCTGTAGGTATATTATTTTTTTTCAAGACATGAAGTAATATAGAAGTGATGGTTGTTTTTCCATGACTGCCACCAATTACAATTCTTTTTTTATGTTTACTGGATTGATAAATATATTCAGGGTAAGAATATATTTTTAGCCCTAATTCCTTTGCTTTAATGAGTTCAGGATTATCTTTTCGGGCGTGCATTCCAAGGATAACAATGTCTATATCATTTGTAATTTTTTCGGGGGACCATCCTGTTTTTTCTGGTAATAGCTGGTATTTTTTTAATTTTGACAGCGATGGCTCTTGAATGTCATCGTCACTGCCAGTTACTATGTGCCCATTGTTCTTTAAATCAATGGCAAGATTATGCATAATACTACCACCAATAGCAATAATATGTGTTTTCATGGATGTACTTTTTAATTTTAATGGTATGGGAGATGGAACAAAATTATACTTTTATTCCAATGACTAATAAATCATCTATTTGTTCTAATTGTCCTTTCCATTCATTGAATTTTTTTTCCAATATAAACTTTTGATGTTCAATAGGCCATTTGGAGGCTTCTTCCAAGATATGAAAGAAATTTTTTTTGTATAGTTTTTTACCTTTTGGACCGCCAAATTGATCTGCATATCCGTCAGAAAAGAGATACAATGTATTTCCTTTGTTG
>DAHXOV010000132.1 GCA_027364695.1 bacterium | reverse complement strand
TTTCTGTATCAGGGCTTATTTTTCTTTGATAACAGTGATGTAGGATGTCTGCGACGGTCTCTCGTAATTCCTGTACGCCTGGCATAGGGGCGTATTGATGACACGATGAAATCAGGTATTTTTGAGCTATATCCAGTAATTTTTTATCGGGTTCAAAATCTGGAAATCCTTGAGAGAGATTGATAGCATGGTGCTTTTGAGCTAAAGCACTCATAAGGGTAAAGATGGTTGTACCAAAGTTGTCTAACTTATCTTTGATCTGCATCTCAATTTAATTACGGTTATATTCTGCTATTTTTTGATGCACAGATGGTTTGGGTTGGAGGCCTAATAAATCAAACATTTGTTTATCTTTATTAAAATCATTGTTAGGGGTGGTTAATAATTTGTCGCCTGCGAAGATAGAATTAGCGCCAGCAATAAAGCACAGTGCTTGCGCTTCCGTGGATAATTCAAGTCGTCCTGCGGATAATCTGACCATAGATTGAGGTAGCACTATTCTTGTAGTAGCAATCATTCTTACTAATTCCCATACAGATATTTTAGGTTGATCTTCCAGTGGGGTGCCTTTTACAGGAACTAATGTGTTGATAGGCACTGATTCAGGGTGTGGCTGGAGCAGATGAAGTGTGTAAAGCATGCTGATTCTATCTTCCGCGCTTTCGCCCATTCCGATAATGCCGCCCGAGCATATAGTTAGTCCAGCTTTTCTTACATTGTTCAGTGTTTTTAGACGATCTGAATAATTTCTTGTGCTAATTATTTTGTCGTAGTATGCTTCTGATGTATCCAGGTTGTGATTGTAGGCGTACAGGCCCGCCTCTGCTAGTTTTCTTGCTTGTTCTTCTTCAATCATTCCAAAGGTAGCACACACCTCTAAATCCTCATTTGTAATCATTGTTACCATTTCAATTACTTTATCAAAATCCCGATTGTTCCTTACCTCTCTCCACGCAGCGCCTAAACATATTCTACTGATACCATGTTTTTTAGCATATTCTATATTGGCTTTTAGTTCTTCTGGTTCTATTAGTTTGTGTATTTTTATTTCAGTATTATACTTGGCTGATTGTGGACAGTAGGCACAATCTTCGGGACATCCACCCGTTTTGATAGATACCAAAGAACTTATCTGTACTTGTTTAACATCAAAATTTTTTCGGTGTATTTCTGCTGCTTTATGAATAAGTTCAATAAGTGGGAGTTCGTAGATACCTTTCATTTTTTCTTTTGATAATGGGTGCATAAAATTATTTTTAGTTATTTTTTATTGTGAGTGAAAATTAATTTACATTTCTTCATAATAATCTAATATTACGCCATCTAAAGGATGCACGCGTACTATCCGCTTTTGGTTGTTTTCAAATTCAAACAGTATCTCATCGCTCAGGTAGTAATTGGTATTTTTTTGTTGTTCTATTATTATTTTTATTAACTGGGTATTGATAATATCTTTCCACATCTCAGTATCATTGGCTTTTACTTTAAATGCTTTTATTTTTCCATCAAACTCTTTTTCCAACATTTTTTTTTGTTCTTCAAAATTGTATTCAATATATGTCAATCCTTCTTGTGATTCATTTCCTGAAAGAACGATTTTATCTCCATCAGAAAAATCAAATTCTACGGCGTCTATAATACTTATGGGGTCTTTTGAGTTAAGTTGATTTATCCACAAATAACAAATCATCTCTGTGAGTG
>DAHXOV010000128.1 GCA_027364695.1 bacterium | reverse complement strand
CATATATGGTTGTAGAGATTCTGTAACTAAAACTATTGTTGTAAAAAATGAGTATGGGTTTTTCGTGCCCAGCGCATTTACTCCATTTAACAATGATGGGCTAAATGAAGAGTTCAAGCCTATTTATTCTCCTTATGGAGTTGACTTAGAAGGAGGATATGAGATGACTATTTTTGACAGATGGGGGCATGTTGTATTCAAAACGAATGATATCAATAAAGGGTGGGATGGAACAAAAAATGGGCAAAAGTTACCACAAGATGTTTATGTATATAAAATCAGATATAGAGACGCTTTAAAAACGTCTTATCAGAAAATAGGGCATGTAACATTATTACATTAAAAAGTAAATTCATAGGGGTATCCCACAAATCAAAACGGCTCATTCAATGAATGAGCCGTTTTGATTTTCTGTGGTGCCTTGGTTTTGATTAAAGGTTTCCTCTTCTTTCCTGTTCTCTTTCTATGCTTTCAAACAGTGCTTTGAAGTTGCCTTTTCCAAAGGATTTAGCGCCTTTTCTTTGAATAATTTCGTAAAACAAAGTAGGTCTGTCTTCTACGGGCTTTGTGAATATTTGAAGCAAATAACCCTCTTCGTCTATATCCACCAGTATTCCTAGTTTTTTAAGTATTTCAATGTCTTCATCTATATGTCCTACTCTGTCTAATAATGTTTTATAGTATGATTCGGGCGTGTCTAAAAAATCTACTCCTCTTTTTCTCATCTCTGTAACTGTTTCAATGATATTATCGGTAGCAAGCGCGATGTGTTGTACGCCTTGTCCTTCGTAAAATTGGATGTACTCTTCTATTTGTGATTTCTTTTTTCCTTCAGCTGGTTCATTGATAGGGAATTTAATATAGCCATTTCCGTTAGACATTACTTTGCTCATTAGTGCGGAGTATTCGGTAGAAATATCTTTGTCATCAAAGGTGAGTAAATTATAAAAACCCATCACTTCTTCATAAAATTTTGCCCATGTATTCATTTCTCCCCAACTGACATTTCCTACCATGTGGTCTATGTATTTGAATCCTACGGGAGATGATTTGTATTGAGGGTTCCATGCCTGATATCCTGGTAAAAAAATACCCTTGTAATTTTTTCTTTCGGTAAAAATATGTACTGTATCACCGTAAATATGAATTCCACTTTGAATAACATAGCCATCTTTATCTTCGTATTTAGTGGGTTGTAAAAATGGTTGGGCGCCCCTTTTTACTGTTTCTTCAAATGCTTTGGCAGCATCTTCTACCCACAAGGATATTACTTTTACTCCGTCGCCGTGTTTTACTATGTGTTGATTGATAGGGTTTTTAGAGTTTAAAGGAGTGGTGAGTACTAACTTTACTTTGTCTTGTTGTAATACATAAGAAACATTTTCTCTGTTTCCTGTTTCGAGGCCGCTGTATGCCAGTGGTTGGAAACCAAATGCTGTTTGATAATAATAAGCTGATTGTTTGGCATTTCCCACATAAAATTCTACATAGTCGGTTCCGTTGATAGGTAGCCAGTCGCCTATTTTTTCTTTATTTGCAGAGGATTTTATCTTTGTTTCCATACTTTTTGATTTTCCTGCAAATTTAAGTATTTTTTTATCAGGATGTAATATGATTTAAATCACATTTTAAAAGGTTTTTGTTTAGCTTGTAATAAAATTGTGCATGGTGCCATATTATTTTTTATTCTTTATTTTTGCCACAAAAAATATGCAAGTTTTTATCAGATGGGGTTTATGTTGTTTGTTTTTAATATCAAGTATTTATGCTCAAAATGAGGTGGATGGGCTGGTGAATTGGCTGACTTTTAAGGAAGCGCAAGAAAAGAATAAGACCGTACCGAAACCTTTTTTGATAGATGTATACACGGATTGGTGCGGGTGGTGTAAGGTAATGATGCGCACTACTTATTCTAATTCCAATATAGCGGGGTATATTAATCAGTATTTTTATCCTGTGAAATTGAATGCTGAGACGAAGGATACTATTGAATATGATGGGCAAAAGTATGTTTCTACTCAGCCTGATTATCCAAAATCACCACATCAATTGGCTATCAAATTATTGGGGAATAACTTGGCTTATCCATCTACGGTCTTTGTCAGTTCAGATTTGAAAACTTCTTTTTTAAGTCAGGGTTATTTGAAGGAGCAGGATATAGAGCCATTTTTGGTATTCATGGTGGAAGCTGTGTATAAGACAGTGCCTTTTAATGTATTTCAGGGTTTGTTTAGGGATGCATTTTATAATCCTGGTATGAAGAAAAGGGCAGGTGTAAAGTTGATAAGCGAAGTAGAGAGCAATACGAATAAGAAGAAGACAGTGGTATTTTTTTATACTGGTTTTTGTAATAGCTGTAAAGTAATGTCTCAGGCTTTAATACATGATTCTTTGGTGGCAAATGTGTTGAATAAGTTTTATCATACGGTTGTAATGAATGCGGAGGAGGATAGTATTGTATTGAAGGGTCAAAAATATAAGAAGCAGATGATTAATGGATATCCGTTTAATAGTATTGTTGTTCCTATTACGAATGGTAAATTTACACTTCCCTCGTTTGCGATATTGGATGAGCTGTTGAATCCTATTGAGACCATAGCTCTTTTTCAGTCGCCTGAATCTCTCATGCATATTTTATTATACTTTGGAGAGGATCATTTTAAACATATAAGTTGGGATGAGTATGTGAAGAGAGAAAATAGCAAACAAAATACTCCAACACCGCCAACATCGGGGGCAAAGTTGCAACCTGCAAAAAAATCTGTAAAAAAGGGAGGCAAGTAGTGATGTTATATGGTGTGTCAGAGGATACGATTGTTGCTATTTCTTCGCCCGCAGGGATGGGAGGTGTCGCGGTTATTCGTTGTTCAGGAAAGAAGGCGGTGTCTATTGTTCAGCGTATTTTTTTTAATAAGAAGAAATTGTCCTTTTGTTGGGATAAGTTGGAAAGCAGGAAGATGTATCATGGTTGGATCATGGAAGGGGATCATATCATTGATGAGGTGATGGTTTGTATGTTTAAGGGTCCGCAGTCGTACACTGGAGAAGATGTGGTGGAAGTATATTGTCATGGTTCTATTTATGTGCAGCAAAAAATTTTGCAAATCATTATAGACAAGGGGGGTAGATTGGCGAATGCAGGGGAATTTACTATTCGTGCTTATTTGAATGGAAAGATGAATCTTGCAGAAGCAGAAGCAATAGGTGATTTGATTCATTCAGAAACAGAGTCATCACATCGGTTGGCAATAGAAGAATGGAGGGGCGGATATAAAATATTGATTCAAGAATTGCGATTGCATTTGCTCAACTTTACTTCATTGTTGGAGCTTGAGCTAGATTTTAGTGAGGAGGATGTAGAATTTGCAAATAGAACACAACTGAAGGGTTTGCTTGAAGATACTTTACAAAAGTTAGATGCGTTGTTGAATAGTTTTTATGTTGGGAATGTTATAAAGACGGGCATTCCAGTGGTTATTCTCGGGGAACCCAATACAGGTAAATCCACATTATTAAATGCTTTGTTGAATGATGAGAGGGCGATAGTGAGCGATATTCCTGGTACTACGAGGGATTTGATAGAGGATAAGTTGGTTATTAAAGGTGTGTTATTTAGAATCATAGATACTGCGGGAATAAGAGAGGCCGAAAATGAAATTGAAAAAATAGGCATAGAGAGAGCCAAGCAATCTATTCAAAAGGCAATGATAGTCATCTTACTGCACGATATCACTCAGTACGAGGAAGATAAGGTAAAGGAATATGTGCAAATGGTGGATGGCATAAATCCAAGTGTGAGTGTTGTGAATGTTTTTAATAAAGTAGATAAGATGAAAGACATTATAAATATTGATATAAAGGATGCATTATATATTTCTGCAAAAGAAAGATTGAATATTCATTTATTGAAAGAGCGATTGTTTGAAATTGTGATGCAAAAGGGGTATCAGCCACATCAACCGATGGTGAGTAATGTGAGACATTACAATGAATTAAAATCAGCAAGGGCGTATCTATCAAAAGTATCATCGTCTTTAAGTTCTGGAATTACTACCGAGCTTATAGCGGAGGATATGCGTTTTGCAATATATCATTTGTCAAATATCACAGGTAATATTACTTCAGAAGAGGTGTTGGCTAATATTTTTTCTAATTTTTGTATCGGGAAGTGAGAGATTTTTGTCATTGATATTTAAAAAATCATGTTGTTTCCTACTTGATAATTACAATGTTCAGGGTTATTTATTATGTGGCATTTGTTAGAATAATTATATTTGCCCGATTGCTTCGCATTCTCATCATTTTTTTTGTATGGAACACCAAGCCACATTCAGCAAATTCAAAGAAGATTTTTACTCAAGGTTTGATGATATAAGCATTTTTGATTGTGGTGATTTTAATATATTAAAGATAGTTTTGGATGGATTAAAGGTCAATTATTACCAAAGAAGTAAAAATAAAAATAGTGTTGTTTTTACATTTCAACTTTCGGTTATTTTTTTGTATGTTTTACAATTCTATTATAGGTTAAAACTTTTTATAAAGGGGATAAGCTATTCTCAATCGGTAAGTTTCAAAAACAAAGAATATTTGCTTATAGACATCGGTGGAGTTACATGGAAAAATGGAGAAGTAGCGCTCACATTTTATGATAAAATTATATCTGCAATTGGTAAGGAAAAATGTTTTATTTTTTTCAATTCATCACAGGACAGTGTTTTCTATCAGGATATAAAAACCAATCATTTGGAGCATCTGTATGATCTGACAAAAGAAGAACACATTGTAAATGCTTATGGTTTTGTTCCACAAGACATTGCTTTGAAAAGGAATTTAATAAAAACATACAATAAATTAAAAGAATCAGAATTATTTAGTAAGACGGAATTATTTAATATTGCTTATGCAATAGAACTTTTTTATCGCAATTTTAATTATTGCTCTACAGTATTCAGAGGGAGTAAGTTTAAAAAAGCGTTTATTATTTGTCATTATCATAAGGAATATATAATTTATTATTTAAAAAAACGTAAAGTCCCTATTATTGAGTTGCAACACGGGATTATTGCACAAAGTGATATATTTTATGTTTTTCCAAAAGTAGTTGCTACTGGAAGAGATAAATGTTTATTTCCTGATTATATTTGTGTATTTGGTGAGTTTTGGAAAAAGGTGCTTCTTTCAGGATACGAATATCTTCCTAATAATATTTATGTAATAGGTGATTATATGGCTGGTAATATCAACTTTTTTATAAATAATAATGATACGGAAATAATAAACTCTCATTTTACAAAAAAAATTATTTTAGTTGCAACACAAACATATCTTGAGAAACATTATATCTCATATGTAAAATTTTTATCAGAACAAATTAAAGATAATGATGAATGGATCATTGTTGTAAAAATTCATCCAGCAGAGTCATTAGAAAAATATGCTGATATTAGAAATTTAAAGAATGTGATTTTAACTAAAAACATGGATTTATCTACTTTACTATCAAAATCTAATATAGTGATTAGTATTTATTCTTCTGTTCTCTTTGACTCATTAAAATACTCTTTATTCAGATTCACCCTTTTAGTTGATGAGTTAAGTGATTATGTAAAAGAAATAATTAATAATGGCATTGCTTTTCCATTAAAAAACACAGAAAACCCATTAGATATAATACAAAACAGTGATGTATTAAAATCAGAATCAATCCATCCCGACTACTTTTATAAACCATATACAAATGATGCATTCTTTGCATCCACCTTATGGCTATAGATTTCATGCTAGATGGATTAAAAGTGTCCGATAAAGAGTTGTATATAAAAATATTCATGAGGATTTATCCATTTCTTATCAACCATTTTGGCTTGATATAGAAAAAGCATTTCAATTGTGTATCTATCTTATCAATAAAATAAAAGAAGTAAATGGCGTTTTTACACTTTTATGGCACAATACTTTTTTTGATAAAGAGTTTTTAAAATTATATACAAAAATCATTGAATATCTCCTTTCAGAAAATGCATGGTTTTGCACAGGTAACCAACTCATTGAATGGTGGAATGAAAAAAATTATGGACAACAAATCAAAGAGTTACTCTTATCAACTTCCCAAGTATAATCAGGAACCAGTAGATTTTTCAGCAAATCACAATCATAAAATTAAACTTATGAAGTTTCATCCCTTATCATCGTCAAAGCAAATTATTTTTTTTCAATAATTCTATCAATAATCGAAGTTGATGTACAGATACCCGCATTCGTTCTGCAATATCTATAAGATCATTTTTTCCATCACTATATTGTAAGATGTACATCATTTGCATTACATCCTCTCTGCTGATATTATCTACATATAAATTTCTTTTGCTGAGTTGGGGCTCTCCATAAGGATATTGGCTGACAGGCACCTCATTCATTTCTATAGCTTGTAGGATATTAAAATACATGTTAACACTTTCTGTAATAGATTTGAATGAAATGAAATTTTTGTTATCCAATGAAGTATGATATTCAGGAAATTCTCTGTATGGCGTTCTCATAAGAGAACCAACAGGCAAACTGAAAGCTGGAGAACAATACTGCCTTTCATCACTGCCACCCGGGTAAAATGATAAGATTCGAAATGGTTGATGAGAATATTTAAGTGTATGTATGGCGGCTCTGTCTGCCATAGTATTGCCATATTTAGATGGTTTGTAATGAAATATCC
>DAHXOV010000115.1 GCA_027364695.1 bacterium | reverse complement strand
AATATATTAAATACTTTATCTATAGTAGTGCTTATTGCAATACTTGTTGCATCTTGTGGGAACGTCACTATAAAAAATAACAATAACACTTCCTCTGAAGCGTCCCAAAAAACAGGCGTTCTATTGGTCAACCACGGTTCGCGTTCTGAAACATGGAGAAACGCTTTGTTAGAATTGGAAAAAACAGTAAGAGATAGCATTTTACAACTCAGAAATGTAGCAATTGTAAAGACCGCCTTTATGGAATATACAGAGCCATCTATTGCCACACGATTAAAACAGATGGACAGTGCAGGGGTTACGGATGTAATTATTATTCCTATTTTTCTTACTGTATCTCCGCATACTTTTGAAGATATTCCCACAATAGTTGGATTAAAAGAAGACCCTGAGTCAATGGAAATGATTAAGATAGAAAAAATAGAAAGGTATGCCCCAAAAGCAAAAGTACATATTACTCCATTATTAGATTTTACAGATGTATTGAAGAAAAATGTGCTAAAAAGAACAAAAGCGCTGTCAGAAAATCCTGAAAAAGAATCCATAGTGCTGATTGGATATGGAGATCAAAAATATCTGAAAGAATGGGAGGAACTTTTTGCTGCGGTGGCTGATTATGTGCAAGACAGTACTCAAATTAAAAATTATGAATATGGCTGGTGCGGACATCTTGTGCATTATAATCCGGATGAAACAACTAAATCTGTCAAAAGAGCGCTTGGTAAATCTGAAGTGGCTATTGTAATCCCTGTATTAGTAGCCCACGATGAGATGTTTCAAATTAAAATCATTGGTGGTGGAATTGAAAAAGTGCCTGATTACACAAAAAAAGTAAAATACAAGCCTGACGCCATCTTGCCAGATGATAATATCACCCACTGGATATTAGATGTGTCAAAGCAATTTGTAACTCAAGTCAATCAAAACGGCAATACTTGAAATAAAATGAAAATCAATAGATTTTGGAGAAAAATAATTATTGATTGGCATAGAGATATAGGATACTTTTTATCGGGGCTTATTATTATCTATTGTTTATCAGGCATTGCATTGAATCATGTAGATGATTTTAACCCTGATTTTATAGTACACAGGGATACCATTAAAATAAATATCCTTGCTCATAATTTTAAACAAGAAGACATTCAAAAAATATCCTCTGTTGTTGGTGAAAATAAAATTAAAGTATGGGACAAACCAACAAAAGATCAATTAAAAATTTATTATGACAATGCCACCTTACATATATACATCGATCAACAAATTGGCGTATATGAAAAACTTAAAAAAAGACCTGTTATCTATCATAGTA
Organism: bacterium; assembly: GCA_027364695.1. Taxonomy (GTDB): domain Bacteria; phylum Bacteroidota; class Bacteroidia; order B-17B0; family Aurantibacillaceae; genus BPGX01. The sequence goes on along the minus strand of DAHXOV010000115.1, from coordinate 2,222 downwards.
ATTTAATTCACAGAAATTCTATAAAAGGATGGAAATGGGCTGCCGATGTATTTTCAATATTTTTAATTATACTCACCATGACAGGACTTTTTATACTTAAAGGGAAGTATAGTTTTATCAAAAGAGGCATTTGGTTTGTTCTGGCGGGTGCTTTTCCACCTATTTCAGCTATATTATATTTCATTTATTTTCAGCAATGAGGAGTTATTGGTCATACATAGTTGTTGCTTTATTTTTTATCTGTCATACAAAGGCGCAAACCATACAATTATCAGATGAATACACACATTCACCCATTCCTTTTGCTACATCAGAATTACAAGTATTAAGCACTCATGAGAGGTATTATCTAAAATCAGACAGCACAGGACTTATTCATTTGTCAAATATAAATATCAATCATCAGACTATAGTATTACACGTTTTCTGCTTTGGATATGTTCCATATAAAGATACATTAAAAGTAATCAATCATCCAACTATTATTTACTTGAAAAAACTTGAAAAGACAATAGATGAAATCGTTATTACAGGCGAAGCCATTCCTGTTGAAAAAGAAAAGTCCATCTATCAGGTGAAAATCATTGGTGAAGAAAAAATAAATAAAATGGCTTCACAAAATCTTAGAGAAATTCTCAGTAATGAAACCAACATAAGATTAAGTCAAGATAATATACTTGGTAGCTCTGCAAGTATGATGGGGCTTTCAGGACAAGCAGTAAAAATGATGATAGATGGCGTTCCTGTCATTGGAAGATTAAATGGTAATATTGATTTATCACAAATCAACTTAAACAATGTGCAAAAAATAGAAATCATAGAAGGACCTATGGCTGTAAAGTACGGAACAGATGCCATGGGCGGCGTTATCAATATCATTACAAAAAAAACGAGTAAAAATAAATTAAACGCCAAAATACTCGCATACTATGAAAGTAACGGCACATACAATACAAATATTTCATTTTTATTTACAATAAAAAAACACCGACTCAATATCTGTACAGGTAGAAATTTTTTTGACGGATGGCGACCCGACGAAAAGAGTTTTTATGTAGAGAAAACAAAGATGGCCGACACCACAAGATACAAGATATGGAAACCAAAAGAACAATACTATCTTTCATTATCAGATAATATACAAATAAAAAAAGCAAACCTCATTCTTTACTCCGACTTCTTTGACGAAACAATAGAAGACAAAGGCAAGCCCCGTTCGCCTTACTATGAAACCGCTATAGATAATTTTTATAAGACATGGAGGGATAACCAAAAAATCAATTTCACAGCTTCTTTACCTAACAAAGATAACATAGACATCATTGCAGCAAGAAATTACTACAAAAGATTAAAAAATTCTTATTACAACGAACTTACAACACTAGAAAAAAATCTGACAAATAATAAAGGCGACCAAGATACAAGTATTTATCAAATGTATATGAGTCGTGGTACTTATTCAAGCAAGCTGTTTTCAAACACTTATGAAATTGGTTATGATATCTACACTGAAATGGCATACAGCAGTATCATTGATAACAGAACCAAACAACAGTCGGATTTTGCGGGTTTTTTGTCATACAACATAGAATTAAAAAACAAGTTCAAAATTAAACCATCCATCAGGTGGAGTTACAATTCATTATATCAAACACCTATCATACCTTCATTGCACATAATGCATGCCTTATATAACCAAACAACAGACAGCACTCACACATCCATGAACATAAGGCTTTCATACTCACGAGGATTCAGAACTCCATCTTTAAAAGAATTGTTTCTCAACTTCATAGACATCAATCACAATATTGTAGGAAATTCACAGCTAAATCCAGAACTTTCTAATTTCTATAATCTATCATTAAACTTTAATTCCTCCCAACCACATTCTGAGTTTAATGCCAGTATTTCCTCATTCTACAACAATGTTTTTAACCTTATTCAACTTGTATTAACTAATAACACCTCCAATCAATACTCTTATCTGAACATAGATAAAATGAATACAATGGGTGCAAACATAAATATCAAATACAACTATCGCAGTTTACAAGCCAATCTATCGGTATCTTATATTGGATTAAATTATTATACCGTCAGCCAGTCTTCAGTTCTTTTTTATCCGGAATCTGTATTCAATTTTTCATACAAAATAAAAAAAATCAACTCACAAATAAATCTGTTTTCAAAATATAATGGTAAATTGCCATACTATACTT
>DAHXOV010000108.1 GCA_027364695.1 bacterium | reverse complement strand
GAATACAGCTTGCGTTTGCACATCTCTTACTTTGGTGATAGAACCACTGGCAGAGTCGCCTTCACAGATAAAGATGGAGGATTCAAGGCGTCTTGGGTTTTTCTCGTCGGTGAGGTGTATTTTACAATCGCGTAATTTTTTATTATGCAGAGATACTTTTTTAGCTCTTTCTCGGGCTAATTTTTGGATGCCTGCCAGTTCTTTTCTTTCTTTTTCATTAATGAGTATTTTATTTTCAATGGCTTTGGCAATCTCTAAATTTTTATGTAAAAAGTTATCTAGTTTTTGAGATAAGCATTCAGTTACAAAGCTTCTGATACTTTGTCCGCCTGGTACTATTTCTTGAGAACCAAGTTTGGTTTTGGTTTGGGATTCAAAGATGGGTTCCTGTATTTTTACAGAGAAGGCGGCAACAATAGATTTTCTTATATCAATCGCTTCGTAATTTTTTTTGTAGAAGTCTCTGAGAGTTTTTACGAAGGCTTCTTTGAATGCATTAAGATGTGTGCCTCCTTGTGTAGTGTATTGTCCATTGACATAAGAATAGTATTCTTCTGTAAAATGTTCGTTGCTATGTGTGAATGCTATTTCAATATCATCACCAATCAGCTGAATGATGGGATATAGTGTTTCACCACTGATGTTTTTTTCAAGCAGGTCTTTTAGTCCGTTTTCTGATTTGTAGAAATGTGTGTCATTTAAGATGAGAGTGAGTCCTGTATTGAGATAGGCGTAGTTCCAAAGCATTCTGTCTATGTGTTCATGAATGTAGTGATATTTTGGGAAAATGGTATCGTCAGGTGTAAATTCTATGAGTGTGCCGTTTGGCTCGTTTGTTTTTTTGATGGGATAGTCATTGATAAGCACAGCTTTATTAAAAACAGATTCTTTACATTGTCCATCTCTGTATGCTATTACTCTAAAACGAGCAGAGAGCGCATTGACGGCTTTTGCTCCTACGCCGTTAAGCCCTATAGATTTTTTAAATGCTTCGCTATCGTACTTTCCACCGGTATTGATTTTAGATACGGCATCTATGACTTTACCAAGGGGAATGCCACGTCCATAGTCCTTAATAGAAACGGTTCCTTGTTGAATTTTTATTTCAATTTTATTGCCAAAGCCCATCATAAATTCGTCTATAGAGTTATCAATAATTTCTTTAAGTAATACATAGATGCCATCATCGGATGCAGAGCCGTCGCCGAGTTTTCCAATATACATTCCAGGTCGTGTTCTGATGTGTTCTCTCCAATCTAATGATTGGATGGATTCTTCGGTATATTTGGAAATGGAGTGGGGAGTACTCATATTTTTTTGGGGGCTAAATTACACAATTAGTAAAGATTAAGAAAAGGCAATTATTCACAATGGTATTTTAATATCTATTTTTATGGCGGTTAAAATAAGGCGTTGAGATATTTTTTTGTCATATTGAATGTTTTATGTTTTGTTGAATTTTCATATTCTCAAGGCATTGTCAGGGGTAAGATATTAGATGAAGATACAACACAAGTATTGCCATTTGTATATGTGATTAATAAAAACACTAATTTTGGAACAGTGAGTGATGATAAGGGTTTTTTTTCAGTGAAAGCCAATGAAGAGGATACTTTGATTTTTTCTTATACGGGATATGTGAAGCAATATATTCCTGTGCAATATATGAAAAAAGTGAATTACACAATGCGGATGAAAAAGAGTGTATATTCATTAAAGCCAATCACTATAAGTGTGTTGAGGTATGAAAATTATGAAAAAGATTATATGAAACGAGTGATAGATAAAACACAAATGCCTTTAATAAATGCGCTATCAAGCCCCATCACTGCATTGTACATGCAGTTTAGCAAAAAAGGAAGAGAAATGCAAAGATTGTCTCGGATTTTTGAAGATATACTTATTAAGGAGCAGGTGGAGCGAAAGGTAAATTCGCAGATTTTATACCAATTGACGGGTGATGCCAATGTAGATATAGAGGCACTTAGAAAGTATTGTGGTTTTTATCTAAGCGATTATTATATTTTAAATCATGATGGGTATGATTTGTATTCCAGGGTTTTAGAGTGCTATTATAGGTATAAGTATGAAAAAGAGCAGTGATACCAAAGATTACAATTTTAAAAAATATAGATTATTTTTCTCCTTTTACCAATGTCTTTTATGGTCTATTAAACAACTATTTTCTCAATTTGCCGATGTGTTGTTCGTAATATAGTATTACATTTTTTTAAGAAATAAGATGAGTTTAGTATAGATAATCTTGATTACTTTTGCGGGAAATTGAAACAATGCGCTACTGTTTTTTTATATTTTTAACGATACTTTATTCTGTCTCTTTTGCTCAGATGCCCTCTAATGCTAATTCTAAAATGTTTGAACAATTGAAAAATATGAAAATAGGAAAGATATACGGTAAGGTGTATGATGCGAGTACTAAAAAACCAGTAGAATATGCTTCTATAGTGCTTTTATGGTTTAATAAGGATAGTGTTATTACAGGAACATTAGCAAAAGGGAACGGGGATTTTTTGATAGATAATTTGCCCGCGTTTGCAAGTTATAGAGTGCGAATTAGTTTTATTGGTTACAAGAATTTTGAGAAGAGAGTGTATTTGACACCGCCTGATAAAGTGGAAGTAGATTTAGGAAATATTGCGATGGAACCAGATGCAAAACTGCTTAAAGAGGTGGAAGTGGCAGCAGAAACGCCTGTTTTTACTACACAAATAGATAGAAAGGTATATAATGTAGAAAAGGATTTGTCTGTAAAAGGTGGTACAGGATTGGATGCTGTTAAAAATATTCCTACACTGAATGTAGATGCAGATGGCAATGTACAGTTGAGAAACAAAGGGGTTACTCTTTATGTGGACGGCAGGCCTACAACACTCTCTTTGGAACAAATCCCTGCAGACCAGATAGAAAGAATAGAGGTGATTTCTAATCCATCTGTAAAATTTGATGCTTCTACGACAGGAGGTATTTTAAATGTGGTGCTGAAAAAAAATAAAAAACCCGGATATAATGGAATGATAATGGCAGGTATAGGTACTAATGACAGATACAATACTATGGGTAATTTAAGTATAAAAGAGTATCCTTTTAATGTTTCATTGATGTATAGTTTTAATTCTCAGATTAACTACACTAAAGGATATACAAAAAGAACAGATCTTTACAATGGGAGTATTATAGATTATTACAACCAAAATAACCACATATTTAATAAGAGACAATTTAATTTTATCAGAGCATCGATGGACTATAATATCACGAATAGAGATATGCTTACTCTTTCGGGTAACTTTCCGATGGGTGATTTTTATACGAGCGATACTCAAGATTTTAGTACATTATTAAACAATCAAAAAGAATTGAGCAATGGATATAGAGTAAACAATAGCGATGCAGGGTTTAGAGGTTATACAGGAGCATTGAATTACAAAAAGACATATCCCACACCAGGTAAAGAACTTGTTTTTGATGCTAATTACAATTATTTTCATAGTAAAAATAATTATCTGTACAATACACGTACATTTGATTCTGCGGGCACTGAGTACTATTATTCACCATTTATACAAAAAAATAATGGAAATAGATTTTCCAATCAAATAACTTCTCAGTTGGATTTTACCAATCCGATTTCAGAAAATAAAAAATTAGAGATGGGCTTTCGTACTAATTATGAAATGACAGAGACATACAATGATACTAAAAATTATATATTACCAGTCAATGATTTTGTTTCTGATACAATCTTGTCCACTAATTATAAGACCGTTGAAATGATCAATGCGGCTTATGTAAATTATAGTTCTAAAACCATTTGGAATATTAAATATCAATTAGGAATGCGACTGGAGCAAACTTTTTTTAAGGGTACTTTATATCGTCCTTATTTAGGAACATCTGTTTCGTTTGATTATTATTATCCAAATGAATGGGATAATATTTCATATATGTTTTTTCCTGGCATCTTTTTAAGTAAAGAGTTGTCTTCAAAATCCGAGCTACAATTAAATATCTCAAGAAAAATCACAAGACCTAATTTTTTTCAGCGGATGCCATTTATTATGTTTGCTGATAATAAGAATTACAGAATTGGTAATCCTGGGCTTAAGCCAGAACTCATCAATCAGGCAGAGCTGAATCACAATTTTAATTTTGGTAAAAATAGTATTTTTAGCACTTTATATCTTGCCTATGATCAACAACCCATAAGCAATACTACTTATCCATCAGAAAAAGACTCAAGTGTATTAGTCAATACTTTTGTAAACGGTAAATCAGAAGTGGAGTATGGAACAGAGCAAACGATCAAGTGGAATGTTTTTAAGAAAGTCAATATTACTTTTAATGCCAATGTTTTTTGGACTGCTATTACGAACAATGTAACGTACAGCCAAACACAAAAGGTCTATTCAGGATGGAGCTACAGTACTAAACTTATCATACAATATGCACTGCCATGGGACATTAATTTTCAAATCAATGGTAATTATCAGGCGCCTAAAATTATCATTGGGGGTAAAACTATTCCTATGTATTTTATGGATATTTCACTCAATAAAATGATAGGCACAAAATGGAATTTTAACCTTACGCTCAGTGATGCATTCAATACCAAAAGAATAGGCATGAGTACATCATCAGACTATTATATCCAAGAAATATCCAGGCGCAGAGAAGCAAGATATTTAAGATTGAAAGTCAGTTATATGTTTGGAAAAT
>DAHXOV010000208.1 GCA_027364695.1 bacterium | reverse complement strand
CACAACCTATCACCTTTATTGGATAGTGTGTAAAAGTATCTTTACTTGATAAGTCTATTTTGAATAGGTGATTCATCATGCCTATATCTTTTGATTCACATATAGGACATTGTACACAGCAGAAGAACACACTATCACTGAGGGCAACAAATTGCTTTGTAAATACTCCATCCATGGATATTTCTTGAACGATTTCAAGTTCAAGATTGAATAAAATTAACTTTGTGTTATTCATATCATTCCTGTCATAAGCAAAAACAGCAATATGGTTATTGGGCGTCCAATCTGGAGAACACATTCTCCATCCACGTTTGTAAACAAAAGTTTTTAGTTTATTGAGTGAAGGGTAGTCATATAAGCAAAGCGAATCCTCTTTGAAGACGATAAAATATTTATTATCTTGGCTCCAAGCCCCGCCGTATCCATTACAGACATACTTATTTTTGCCGTGAACAATATCTAAAATATGCATCGTGTAAGACTCCAATGTATCATTTATTTTTTCTTTTAAGCCATATAAAATCACTTTTCCATCATGAGATATACGAGAAGGTCCGTAGGATGTAATTTTTCCATACGTACGAATTTCTTGATTGTCAAGCGAAATCGCTTTAATGATGTCTGATGTATCAGAATAATAAAGCCAAGCACGACCAGGGTCATTTTCTTTTTTCTCCATACTGCATGACCATAATGCAAAAGAGGATATGATTATCAGTAAATTTTTCATGGTATTATTATTTTAAGAAGTATCATTATTAAATAAAAAAAGCAGTATTAAGCGAAAGGGTGGCTTGCTTTAAATTAAAGTAATTACGGAACATAGAATATCCGAATTTGTTTATTTAAACCACTATTAATACGTGCAAATGTGACTACATAGCCGCCATAGCCATTCAGATCAATGGCATTTATATTTTGAAATTTTTGCTCATTAATAGTAACAGTACCCTGCCATAATTTTTTTGAAAAAGAGGTTAATAAACTTTGTATAGTAATAATGCCTTCTTGTTCTTCCGTTATTTCTTCACCAACTACACCAAAGGAGATAATCGTATTGTCTTTAAATGGATTGGGAGATGCTTTTAAAATCAGTTGATTATTATTGAATAAAGTGACGTTATTGTTTTTATTCCTGAAAAGAGCGGAAATTCCAGGTTCCATTTCAGATTCCATGCATTCTAAAGCATCATTGTAGATGAATTCATGTCCGTGTTCACGAGGATGAGGAAATTCACATCGTCCAAAAGATGAGTATAATGGGTACTTATTCTGTATCTTTTCAAATGCTTTCAGAAAATGTTTTTTATCCCCTGTTATGATGCTACTTGTTATACCTTTTTGAATTATTTTTCCAATTTTTACTAATTCATCCGGTATGGGAAACAAGTATCCATTTGGGAAAATATATGAGCCCTTTGCATCAACAGAATCCCACGCATGGAGCCAAAATCCTTTTTTTGCAGGCTCATTTGTTGGCTTATAATGACCTACCCATAAGGGCACTATTAGTGCTAAAAAGCGGAGTCTAATTAATTCCACTTGGTTTTTTGATAAGCCAGTTGTATCCATTGCAGATTTAACCAACCTTGGATCGGGTTCGCCTCCTGAAACTCGTAAGGATGAAAACCACAAATCAAATCTTCGGGCTATTTCGATATAGTTATCGTGTGGTAAACTTTTATTCCAGAAGTCAAAGGCATTTTTTACACAATGACCATCTAGTTTGCCCTCCCTTTGACATTTATTTAATGTGCAATTAGCTACGGATTGGTTGCAATCTTCGTTCCAATAGCACCCACATTTTATTACCCCACCTCCACCAGCATATGGTCTAAATTCTTCTTGTGCAAATAAAACCACCGATAAAAATATAAGCACATTTGTAAACTTTATTTTCATAGTGATAAAGTTTTAGCGGTTTAGTTTGCAAAATTAAACACAATATTTCAAACTTCCAAAAAAATCAGCAAAAAAAGTAAAAAATAAAATCATAGGATAATTGTTATTATATCTCTACCATTGCCGCCATCTTGTTGATAGGTCTGATAAAACTACCCTTCTACACTTAATTTTGGGTGGATAGGCCTGATTTTTGTAAGACTTAATTTCATACTGCAAGTATAATAAAAAATTTATCAATCATAAAAAAGGTTTGTAATTTTTTCAAACACTTTTCTGTGATGGTTTGCGGCTTGGCGATGCGGCTGATTTTCGGAGATCTACCTGTCTCAATCGAAAATGTTTATTTAAAGATGCAATGTTTATTAGCGCGTCGCAAAAAGAAAATTCGCGAAATGACAAAAAGCGGAACAATAAGACAAACCAAACTTGGAATAATCAGGTTAATGATAATATTTTTTGTTGTTATTTGTCCACCAATCCAAAGCATGGTAGTAGTAACGTCACCGATTGGCGACCATGCTCCTCCTGCATTAGCAGCTATGACAACCATACCTATAAATAATATTCTGTCATTCCTGTCAGATATGAGTTTCCGCAAAAGCGAAACCATTACGATGATGGTGGTAAGATTGTCTAATACTGCTGAGAGGAAAAATGTCAGGAAGCAAATTATCCAAATCAATTTTCTCTTGCTTGTGGTAGTAATAGCATTCGTGATTACTTCAAAGCCATCGTGGGCATCAATAAGTTCGACAATAGTCATTGCACCCATAAGAAAGAATATGATTCCGGCAATTTCTCCGAGATGCTCGGTTAACTGTTCGCTAATAATATGGGTATTGGATGAAGAAACAACATAGAGTGTCCAGCAGAGAACACCTGTTACAAGAGCGGTAGCAGCTTTGTTAATATTCATTGAATGTTCAAGGGTGATGAACAGGTAGCTGAGAATAAATACTATAATAATTGCTATTTCCATTTATTTATTTCGCGTTAATTCTGAATAGATGACATTGTCCGCAGCAGATTTGCCGCCCATGAGTAAATATTATGTCCTACTATTACCTGTCTCATTTGCTTCATGCGCTGATATTGTTCTTCGGTAGTCATCTCTAATGCTAATTTTATTGCATCTGCCGATTTCTCTATATCATAGGGATTAACGACTATTGCTCCGTGAAGTTCCTGTGATGC
>DAHXOV010000082.1 GCA_027364695.1 bacterium | reverse complement strand
CTTTTCCACTTGGTATGTGGGGTGTAAGTATGAGAGGTAGCCCTAATTCAGATGGATACACCAATACCAACGGCTATGCAGGATACTTTGGATTAGCATCTACTCCCAATGCTGGATATGTAAGAATACTCAATGATCTATCGGTTGTTGGACTTGTTTCCAAAGGTGGTGGAAGTTTCTTAATAGACCATCCTCTTGACCCAGAGAACAAATATCTCTATCATAGTTTTGTAGAAAGCCCTGATATGATGAACATATACAATGGCAATATTACGACAGATGCAAATGGAGAAGCCACAGTAAAATTACCTGATTATTTTCAGGCACTCAATAAGGACTACCGTTACCAATTAACTTCTATTGGACAATTTGCACAATGCATCGTATTAAAAGAAATAGAAAATAATCAATTTGTAATAAAAACAGACCGACCCAATGTAAAAGTGAGCTGGCAAGTAACAGGAATAAGACAAGACCCATTTGCAAACATGTATAGAATTATCCCCGAAGTAGAAAAGAAGCCCGAAGAAAAAGGATATTACTTGCATCCTGAGTGCTATGGACAGGCAAGGAGTAAGTTTATTGATAATATATACAAGGTAGGGCAGCCCAAATTGAGCAGAAAAGCAAATACAAGTGATAAAAGATAAAAAGAACAGCCGTTTTATATTTGCAGGAGAAAGGACAGACTTATTATTGTGCTTTTTTACTTTACTTTAAATCTTTTGCATTAATAAGTGCTGTGTAAATTGCTAATTTAATCTTATGAAGTTCCATCCATACAGGGCGTATGATATTATTGTATGCGCTTATCCCTATATAATCTCCAAAAAATATAAAAGGCCGTGGTTGAAAGCTTTTTTTATTTAATTTATAGTTCTTAAAACTATTTCCTCCATCTTTAGAAACGGCTAAATAAACATCTGTATTTGTACCTACTGTACTTCTTCTATCATAAAACAAAATATATAAATAAGAAGTGACAGGATCTATTGTCATAAATGGCATGAACTGTTCTTTTTGCGAATTATCATCATTTACTTTTATTCTTTTACTCCAGGTTTTTCCACCGTCTATTGATTTTAATAACCATATATTTTTATCGTTATCTTTTTCGTCGCCAAAGCAAATGTAAATATTTCCTGAATATTTACTTTTTGTCTGGTTGTCACATACCATAAATGGCATACTATTACATCTAAACAAACCTTTTACCGGCATTTCCCATCCTCCATTTATTGTATCTATTCTTTTTTCAGGGTAGGTAAATGTTTTTCCACCATCTAATGAAGAAGTAAACATGATTCCTTGCTTAGCTGCCCATGCTACATATATTTCACCATTTGGACCTATGGATGGAGTTGCGCCCTCTACTGTTTCATCGCTGTCTTTACAATCGCCCGCATAGTGAGATAATCTCATTGCCTGGCTCCAGGTTTTACCATTATCTTCAGACATAGCAAATAATATCACAGAGCTATCTTTTGTATCTTTACTTCCATACTTATCAAACTGTGTCCATGTAGCAAAAAGTTGATTGGTATTTTTATCATAATAGGTCCAATGCTTGTCTTGTGCTTTGCTAGCATTTTTTCCGAAACCAACGCAATAATTAAAGGATTTTCCAAAATCAGAAGATGACTGTACCACAATTCTGTCTATCCAATGTGCATCTTTCACCCATTTAGGATTAGGTGAAGAAAGGTGAAAATAATAGAAAGTATTAGTTGTATCCCAGAGTACCACAGGATCTCCATATACTCCAAAAGAATCACATTCCAATTTTTGATACTTCCATGTTTTACCCGTATCGTTACTTAAATACAGTTGGTCAATATTTGCACCTATCACAATTTGTGCAGGATTTTTGGGGTTGATAGCAATACTCACTTCTTCTGGTTCATCTTTATCCGATACCTTAATAATTTTAAATTTCTGTTGTGCATTCAAAAACATCGTAATATTAAACATTGTTGCAATAGTTATTAAACTCCTCAACATAAATTTTTTATTTCCACAAGGATACAAATTATCATCTACAGTTTATTAATAAAAAATGGACTCCTCAGTGTTTTTATCTAATTTTTTTATCCAATAAATTTCTATTTTTCCAAAAGAAAGTTTTTATTTACCTTTGCTTTTATGATGAACAAAATAATTACATGGTTTGAGCAAAACGCCTTTGGAGTATGTGAATCTGTTGGGAAATACCTTGGTATCAGTTCCGTTAAAATCAGAAAATACTTTATCTACTTATCTTTCTTTACATTTGGCAGCCCTGTTATAGTTTATTTTATCTTGTATTTTTTCAAAGAAAACAAAAAGGTATTCGTTTTACCTAAAAAATCAAAAAGACGGATTTTAGAAATGGAGTTAGATTAAATTTTTACCTTGATCTCATTAAATAATAGAAATTCAGAGCAAAAAACAGAAGCACCGATATTACGTTGATAAGCGCTGCTATTCCAAAATATTCTTGTACATACATTGTTACTATAAATCTCCACACTAAAATTCCTTGAAAAAACAGCCATATAGGGTAATATATTTTTGTATTTATATGATACTGAATTTTTAAAACGGCAGGTAAAATAATAGTAAGATGGGCAAAGACCATATTCATTACAAAACCCAGAAAAAATGAATGTATTTGTATATCATAAGTAAAAAATAAAGGGAAGAGAATACTTAAACCATGTATTAACAACCAATAATACCCGACCATAAGAGCAAATCCCATGAATCTGTGTGGTTCTTTTGATCTTATGTTTTTCTTTGCAATATCGTAATTGATTAGCCACAATGAACACAAAATAATAATTATACCATATAACATATCTAAATCACTTTGAAATGAAATGACTAAAGCTAGCAATAAAAATAAAAACATCAATTTTTTTAAATATTCAGATACATTGATAAACCTTGCTAATTCCATTCTTTCAGCCACTATCGTTATCAAAAAAAATAATTCAAAAAAGCGAACAGACAGTGTCATATTATTAAAATAAGAATACTGTATAACTGCCATCACATAACACCAACCAGAAATTAAAAATAGCAGATGAATCATGTTCTTATGCTGACTGAAAAAAAATGCATACATTAAAAACATAGCGCATCCGCCCAGAAAAAGTGAAAGAATTGCAATGTCTGATTTGTTTATTAGAAAAAAAACAATACTTATCCCGTTTATCACAGGCAGAAATTTTGCCCATTGATTTTTTATTGTAAGCGCTCTCTCCAGTGTAATCAACGTTCCAAAAAAACTTCCGCTCATAATTAAAAAATGATAATGAGAAACAGCCTTCATCGCCTCTATAAAAGATGCCCTGCTCAACCCAAGTATCAACCCTATTACCATCGAAAAAATAGATCCAACAAGTATCACCTTTCTGACAAACATTTCATTTTCTTTTACTATCTGCTAGATTTTTAATTTTCTGTTTCACTAGTGTTTGTTTGAATCCTTCTCTGTATTTTTTGTAATATGAATGCAAGGGACACGGCTTTTCTTCTGAACAATACCTAAAACCCATACCACAAGAAGAGAACTTATCCATATCTTCAAAATGAGAGATTACTTCAAATATAGATATTTCCTTCTGTTTGTCTGTGAGAAAAAAGCCACCATTCTTCCCTTTCTTAGATGAAATAACTTTTTTTCTCGCTAACTCCTGCATTAAACTTGCTAAGAAATGCAAGGGTATGTTTTCCCGATCAGCAATCGTCTTTATATCTACCAAGCCCCTGTTTTTTACAATATAAGACAATGCTTTTAATATATATTGAGATTGCTTTGACAACATATAAATTTTATCTTGTGATATATAATCCAATGAGCATAATAATCAATGACAATAATAATGTTAGCCTTCCTGAAAAAGATACTTTTTTTTTCAATATCTCATACTCTTTTCCTGATAAAAATACAAAAGGAATAAACAATTGTCC